>NZ_MPOB01000010.1 GCF_002148795.1 Oceanibaculum nanhaiense
GCCCTCCCTGCGACACACACCCGCCGAAACGTCTCATCCTGATTGTCGCTGAGTCTCATCCTGTTTGTCGCTGCGCATCCTCCTTCGTTCTCTTTGTTTATACCAGCGAATAGGTCTTGCCCGCGCCTGCTTCAAGGAGGAAACTGCGCCCCTCTCCGAGACAGGCTATTACACGTGCGTCGGCGTCTCGCGCCGCTATAAGCGCGGGGTTTGGTGTCTCCTCCGCAGTCATGCCACAACCCCCGCGGCCGGCGGGGCGATTGCCGGCGGAGGTACATCCTGTTCCGCTAACCACACGAGGCCATCCCGGATATAGCGTGGGACCGTCCACTTCTCCTCGCCCAGTGCGAGCGTCAGCGCGACCTCGGATTTCTTCAACGTGAGCGCTTCAGTCCAGGCTTGCCCCTCCCGTTCCTCTGCAGATGGCCCTGGAAAGGGAATGAGCCGCCCGGCGGCGCCGGGGCCGGAGTCCGGCCCCCGCAACCATAAAAAGCCCGCTAGTACAGCACGCTAGCGGGCTTTTCGACTCTCAAGCTATAGTCCGGAAATGCGATCGGGTACTATATGGGTACCACTAAGAATCAAGCTGTAGCCATACTCGGAGGAGGAGTGTTCGATATTTCTGGAACTTTTGCTCATGGCGCGATGGCGCCATAGGTGTTGATGTCGCCTACGCATGGCAAGGTTGTGTTCTGTAGAATCGGGCCGACCAATGCGGCTTGGGGAGGTTGCACAAGCAAGTCACGTTGGGATTCACGCTGACATACCGCCAGAACTGCTATTACGACGCGGGGTTCCTCGCTTATCCAAGCTTTAATAAGCGCTTCAGAGCTAGTCGGTAGCGCGCCGGAGCAGTCTTCCAGGCGAGAGGAAGCAGGGTTATGAGCCCAAGGGCGAGCACCGTTAACCCGGCACGCCGCCAGTCACCGGAGGCGAGCTCATCTCCGAAATGCGCGAGCAGGAAGCTCGCCGGGATGATACCGAACAGGGTAGCAAGGGCAAAGCGCCAAGTCCTGAGCGGCGTCAGACCGGCGGCGTAGCTGATGACGTCGAAGGACAGGAACGGCATGAGCCGTGTCGCGAACACAACCGCCATGAGGGCGTTCTGGGACGTGATGAAGCGGTGCAGGACACCCGTCGACAGCCGCGTGCCGAGCCATGCCTTGAGTGCGTCGTATCCGATGAGGCGCGCGACGCCAAAAGCGGTTAGGGCGCCGATCTCGGAGCCAATGGCAACGTAGAACGCGCCCCAGTAATGGCCGTAGGCCGCGCCGGAGGCGAGCGCGATCGGCGCGCTTGGAATCGGGCTCATGACAATGGCGACGGTCATCAGGCCGATGATCAAAAAGGGACCGAGCGGGCCGAATTGCATCACAGCCTGCTCAAGCGCTGCGCCGTCGCGCAGGCGGTCCAGTATGCCGATGCGCCATAACACAAGGACGGTCGCGAGGAAGACGGCCAACACCGCCAGACCGGCGATGATGCGGGGCCAGGGTGGATTGGGTCGTGTGTCCTGCCCTTCGTTCACATTGGTCCTTTGGTGATTTCGCTCAGGGGACGGTGCACGTCGAACAGCTTGGCGTTGAGGTTTTCGATGGCGGGCGCCAGCCCGTCCATCGCCTCGACCGTGTCCTGGCCGAAGGGACCGTTACAGACGAAGTCGAACTGCATCAGCATCACAGAACCGTCCCTTTCTCTCCTTGGGGGCGGCTTCCGCATTCAGGATGCGGCAGCCGCCTTCCAGACGTTAGCGGTCTTCGTCCATCTCCATCATCATGCGCTGCTGTTCGAGCATCTGTTGCATCATCTGCTGCATCATGCCCTGCTGTTCTTGCATGCGCCCCATCATCTGCTGCATCCGTTCGGACATATCGCCCGACATGTCCCCGGACATGCCCATGCCCTGACTGCCGGATCCCTGATCGCCCGACATCCGGCCGCCCATCTGGCCCTGCATGGGCATGTTCCCCATCATGCCGTGCATCGCCTGCATCTTCTCGACCATCATCTGCATGTGCTGGCGCGTGAGCTGACGGCGCTCGGCGGGGTCTGTTGTCTCGCGGGCCTGCTGCATCATCTCCTGCATGCGCTCGAAGGACGGCCCGCCTTGCATCTGCTGCTGCATCTGCTGGGATTGGCCTTGCTGTGGCTTTGCTCCATGCTGGGCCGCCAATGCACCTGCCGCGGTGAGGACGGTGAGGCCCGCGGCTATGGCGAGAGCTTTCAAACCCGGCAAACGCATCGTGCTGGAAGGTATCATCGGCCGTGAATCTGTCATCTCCGGTCTCCTTGGTTGGGATGAAAGACGCTGTAGGGGTGGAGGGGGCGCAACCGGTGCAGCGTCGGACATCGGATCGCTATGGTGACCCGAAGGCACAACCATCTGGACTTACAGACGGAACGACTTGCCCGCCGTTACAGCTTCAGCCCACCTGCCGGCCCCGTGCACAATCCGTCTCTTCACAGCGGCAGTCGAGGAAACCATGGATCGGGCAGATCAGGCACAAACAAACCCCCTGCTGCTGCTTTTCCAGTGCTTGCTTGGTCGTGATGCAGCCTCACAGCGACATTCTTCAAGTCGGCGCCGAGGCGCTGCCGCACAATTCCGCGAATCTCCCAACAGCTCTACGCGCGACATCAAGTCGGCGCATTCTAGCCTGAGCGTGGACAAGGAGGCTGTGGGGAGAAAGTTGCATATCCCGTCGCCGAATTCCGCGTCGGTCTCGGTCGAGAAGGCTTCGAGATCGTTTGGACTCACCACCTCGCGCGCACTTCAGCTTGAGTATGTCGGCAAGGGTTCTCTTTCATCGCTCCATCCTCTTGAGAGTTAAAGCCTTCGGCAAACCCGGCGCGGTTCAGCCCGCCGATAGAAGGGCAGTTGTAGAACTTTGTGATAGTTACAAACTACAGCTCTTGCCGTTGCGCATTGATTCACAGGTGCAGTCGTCAAATCTACCTTCGGAGCAATCGGTGCAGAACGCTGCTAGAGAAACACGCAGTGCTTGGCGCGCCCGATGCAGGCGCACTCTCGCATTCGATGGTGTGATCCCAAGATCAGCTGCGGCTCGTTCACGCGGTTCATCCGACAGATCGATCCGTTCAAGAATCTCTGCATAGTCCGGGCGCAACCCCGGCACAAGCTCTCGAAGACAGCTGCAAACGCTTTTCTCGTTCGCAAGATCTATCTGGCCATCGCCCAATACCATCTGGTCTTGCATGTAGCTGTCTTTTCGGCGCCGCCGTGCAGCCTCACTGCGGTAATGATCGGTCAGCACCGAGCGCAGCACCGTATACAACCAGGCGACCACACTTTCGCTATTCCTAAGTACTGTCCCGCTGTTGATGACTCGCACGCAGAAAGTTTGAAGCACATCCTCCGCAGTGACCGAATCCCCGACCCGACGCACGAGATAGCGACGAAATTCGTGATAATAGTCGGTGAGTGCCATTTCTATTTCCGGCGTCATCGGCCGTGACGTGTTGCCGAGCTCATCGGAAAGTGGGTCGGTTTCAATCGTCTTATGTGCTGCTACAGTCATGCTCAAAACCTCGGCCCGAGTTGGCAAGATCGGGCGATCCGGAAACATCTTCGGGCTGAGCGCCTTAGGTCAACGCACGACAACACCCCACGCTCAGCCTTGCGCTAAAACCCACCATAGGGGTCGAGTTTCGGGCTCATAATGCGAGAATCGAGAGCAACGGCATTGATCTAAATCAAAGCCATAAAGAGTAACGGTACAGTAGTTCAGTGAGGGCAACCGCCGTGGTCGAAGGTAAGTCGAGAGAAATCTGTGGTGGAAGCTGGGCGCGAACCTAGGCCGGGCAGCAGCAAACCAACACGGTTGCCCTTATCCGGCCATTCTGGCCGGCTTAGTCCCTCTGCGCGTCACCAACACGACCCCAAGAATCGCAAGGACAATGCCGGCGATCTGCATCCAGCCAAGGGTCTCACCGTAAAACAAAGCGCCCATTGCAAGGCCGAAAATCGGGATCAGGAAGCTGAACGCGTTCGCGCGGTTGAGAGGCGCTTTCTCCAGCACGGAGAACCATAGCCAGTATACCAACGCCGACCCGAACAGACTGAGAACAAGGAGCGCGCCTACAAATGGCAACGTCCATCGGATCGTTGTTGGCTCCTCCGTGGCCCAGGCGACAATAGCGAGCGGAACACTGCCGATGAGCAACTGGAGGCCCATTGCCATAAGGGCGTCGACGTTTCCGGCAATTCGTTTAATTACAACGTTGCTGACCGTGACGCCGAGTGCAGCCAGGACAATATAGGCTACTCCTAGAATGTAATTTTCTTGCCCGCCGGTGAGTATCTGGGGCGAAGTGATGACGAGTATCCCCATAAAGCCCAAGGCAAGGCCTGCTTTGCCCAGCGCGGTCAACTGTTCTTTGAGGATGATACCCGCCAGACTCGCCGCCAACAGCGGTTGGGTGTTGGCGATTACAGTGGCGATGCCCGGGGAAACGAATTCCGCGGCATGGAACATCCCCAAGAAGCCCAGGCTGGTGGCACCTGCGCCAACGATGGCCAACATTGTCCAGATTCGACGACTTTTGGGCAGGGGCTGCCGCAATGCAAGCGCGACGATGATCAACGCTGCGCCTGCCAGGAACGCGCGCAGCGTGGCGAATGTCAGGTGAGGGGCAAATTCAATGCCGACGGTTATCAGCGGGAAGCAGGCAGCCCAAAGCAACATGACCAGAATGATTTGCGCGATGATTCCAACGGTCACTCGACTTTCATCCCATCGTCTATCCGTCCCGCGACACCACCATCACGACCTACTGGCGTTTGTCTGCCAAGTCTCGTGTCGTTGCTGATTGGATTCACACGAGTTGATCCGTTCGGTTCACGCACACTGGCAGGGATGAACGGCCCGGTTTTCCGCGCCGCGCGACATCTCGCGGGTCAACCAGAAACCGGCCCCGAGCAGCAATGCGCCACCATAGATCATGCCCTGCGCCGGGATTTCGGCGAAGATAAGGTAGCCCAGCGTTGACGCCACGACCGGTGAGACGATGATATCGACGAGCGCATAGACATTGGCGTTGAGCGTCTTGAGGACGATGGAGATGCCGAAATAGGCGAAGCCGGTCGAGACGATGCCCAGCCCCGCTGCCCAGAGCATCACCGGCAGGTCCATCCCGAGTGCGGCATAGGAGATGGTCGCGGCGGGCGTGCCGGGGCCGGCGAGGATGAGCGCTGGCGACAGGATCAGCGCCCCCGCGAGCATCGACCAGGCGATGTCGTTGCCGGCCTCGGTCTTTCCTTCGTAGCGCATGTAGGCGACCATGGCGGCGTAGATCGCGCCGTCGCCGAGTGCGACGAGGTTGCCGATCATGTGGCCGCCCTCAAGCGGCTTGGCGAGGACGATACCGGTCAGCGCGACGGCGAAGATCAGGATGTAGCTCTTGCGTGCCTTTTCGCCGAGAAACAGCGCCGAGAAGATGAACACGAAGAAGGGCGCGACGCTCCAGAAGATCACCGCATTGGCGATGGGCACCAGCGTCATGGCGTAGTTGAAAACGCTGATCTGCGTGGCGATCAGCACGCCGATGATCGCGGTGTCTTTCAGGTTGCCTTTCGGAAAGCGCAAGGGCCGGCCGGTCGCCAGCGGCATGACCGCCATCAGAAAGGCGGCCGCGAAGCTCAGAGCGTAGAAATTCAGCGTCTGGATCGGGATCAGTCCGTCGGTGAGCTTCACGAACACGCCGATTGTGGCCTCCGACAGCGTGATCAGCAGGAGCAGGAGAACGATCTTCATTTCCGGCTGCGGCCCCCTGCCGTGCGCGTCACGTCGATGGCTTCAGCCCCGGACTCATCAAGGCAGGTGTCCTCGACCTGCAAGGTGACGAAGAAGAATCCGAATTTTTCTTTGAGCATGGCGTGCGCTGCCGCCAGGACCGCTTGGGGATCGGTCTCGTCGGCGACGCGCACATGACCGGAGAAGACGTAACGGCCGCTGGTCAGAGCCCAGGCATGGACGTGGTGGGCATTCGCAACGCCTTCGACCTGCTCCAGCGCGCCGGTGACATCGGACAGGCCGACGTCGGCCGGTGTGCCTTCCATCAATAGGTGAGCAGCGTCGCGCAGAATGCCCCAGCTGGCCCAGAGCAGCACGAAGCCGAAGCCCATACCAAGGATCGGATCGATCAGCAGGAACCCGGTGAATTGAATCACGAGTGCCGTCACGATAATGAGCAGGCTGCCGACGAAGGTTTGAATGATGTGCCAAAGTGCGCCTTTCACGTTCAGGTCGCTCTGGCTCTGCTTCCAGATCAAGCCGAGCGAAATAAACTCGGTGAAAAGCCCGCCCGCCGCGGCCCAAAGCATCGGCCCGGTAGGCAGCTCGATCGGGTCGGACAGCCGCATCGCACCCATTACGATCACGATGAGCGCCATGCCCAGAAGGAAGCCGCCATTGACGAGCGCTCCGATAATCTCGGCGCGGTACCAGCCGAAACTGCGATCCTCGTCGGCGGGGCGGCGGGCAAGCTTGGCGGCGACGATCGCGACTAGTACGCCACCCACCGCCGAGAAGGTGTGGAAGGCGTCGGAAATCACCGCGATCGAGCCCGTCCAGAGGCCGATGCCCATCTCGATCACGAAATAGATGCCGGTCAGCCAAGCCGAGATCACCATTCCCCGTCCGCTTGACGGCATGTGGCCGGCATGGCCGCTATGGGCTTGGCTCATTGATTCTATCCTCTCTTCACGTACTCTTTGACTACAAAGTTCTGCGTTCATTTCGCGCCACGGCGAGGCAGACGCTCCCGCGGCTACCACCGGCTTCAGCGTGAAAGGATCCAGGATCGTTGCATCGCATCAGACGACCTGTCACTCCCCTCTTCGAGATCAGCCCCTATCTCATCCCTTGATTGGACGGGACAGGGGTAAATTCGCAGAAACTCGAGAGTTATTGCCAATTGATCTGTCGCTACTGTCGATTCCAAGTAAATTCTTGATTGCCGTTTTATTTCCCAGCACGGAACAGTCAAAATGTTTGGGCATCAAACCTTAAGAGGGGGTTCCAGCGTCAACATGACGAGGTGTAGGAGGGTCCGGCGGCCTAGCTGAAGTCGTCTGATGACTATCTGTTCGCTGAGACCGAGATCTGTGGCGATCCTGGTGGGCGGATGATTCAGAATTTCCGCGCGCCACACCACCTCGGCGTAGCGGGGTTCCAAGAGACGGATAAGCGTTTCGATAAACTCCTGCAGAATTGCCTCCATCTCGGTGTCGTCGGAGCCGTCCGAGTCCGGTGGACACCCAGAATCTCCCTCCCCGTCGCTATTTCCGTTCCGGCCTTTGTGTGCCGCCAAAACGCCACCATCAAGGCAGTCGCGCTGGCGTCGGCATGGCTGGCACCTTGGGGTTAAAAACCCTTCTGGATGAACGAGCTGTTCGTTATCTGGATCAATCAGGCCGGCTTTTGAAGCGGCACGGATTCCATCTTCCATCGTCTCGATCACTTGGCCTCGCTCCTCCGCTGCTCAAAACCGGGACGGTGTGCCCACCCGGATTTTCATTGGCGTCACATAAGACGTGAATGGGTCGCCGAAAGTTACACAAATCCTTCACGGCCACCGGAGCGGGTCGGAGCTTTCCTTCCCGTCGAACGACTATGCGATCAGCGCTCCTTGTGTAACGGAGCCAGCCGGGCATCGTCTTCTAGACATGGAGGACCCGGAAGGATTGAGCCCGTAAGGAGGAATGAACGTGATCAAAGACCTTGCCCAACGCGACACAACGCAATCTGCAGTTTTCGCACAAGGCTGCAACGGCCGTTGCAGAGCGGTTGGTATCTCTTACGGGGGTTGAAATCATGGGACGAACGGCATTGGTGACCGGCGGCACGCGCGGAATCGGCTCCGCGATTGCCAGAACCCTGCGCGATGCGGGCTATACGGTCGCCGCTAGCTACCACGGCAACGATCTGGCGGCCGAAGACTTCAAGGCGGCAACGGGCATCCCTGTTTTCAAATGGGATGTGGCCGATGACGAGGCCTGCGCCGCCGCCGTCGCGAAAATCACCACCGCATATGGCCCGGTCGAGATTCTCGTGAACAATGCGGGGATCACCCGCGACGCTATGCTCCATAAATTAACGTCAGAGCACTGGCGCGCGGTAATCGATACCGATTTGACCGCTTGTTTCACTATGTGCCGCACCGTCATTTCCCCGATGCGGGAGCGCGGTTACGGCCGCATTATCAACATCAGCTCGATTAATGGCCAGAAGGGCCAACTGGGCCAGACCAACTATGCGGCGGCGAAAGCCGGTCTTCTGGGATTCACCAAGGCGCTAGCGCTCGAGAGCGCCGCCAAAGGCGTCACCGTCAACGCCATTGCCCCGGGCTATATCGAGACCGACATGGTCGCCGACGTTTCCCCTAAGGTTCTCGATAGCATCGTCGCCCAGATCCCGGTCGGCCGCCTCGGCCAACCCGAGGAAATTGCCCGGGCCGTGGTGTTTCTGGCGAGCGACGACGCGGGTTTCATCACGGGTTCGACGCTGACCGTCAATGGCGGCCAGTACCTGATCTGAGCGGAATCAGGAACCAATCCACTCAAGCGAGACAAGAAGGAAAGCACACCGATGACTCACAAGCAGGTTATGCTTTGTACCCCCGTGCGCACCGCGATCGGCACCTATGGAGGATCCTTGAAAGATCTGCCGGCGACCGAGCTCGGCGCAACGGCGATCCGCGCGACGATCGAGCGGTCGGGCGTCGATCCCTCGCTCGTTCAAACCGTGGTCATGGGACAGGTGATCCAGGCGGGCGCCAGAATGAACCCTTCACGCCAGGCGGCAATCGGTGCTGACATTCCGGTTGGCGTGCCAGCGATGACCGTCAATCGGGTGTGCGGCTCTGGGGCTCAGGCGATCGCCTCGGCGGCCCAGGAGATCATGCTCGGACATATCGACTGCGCGGTCGCCGGCGGCATGGAGAACATGGACCAGGCCCCCTACATCGTTCAAAACGGGCGCTGGGGTTATCGCATGGGTGATGCCCAGATGTACGACAGCATGCTCCGTGACGGCCTGAACGACGCCTTTTCCAGCGAGCACTCCGGCTGGCACACGGAAGACTTGGTGAAGAAGGCTCAGATTACGCGCGAAGATCAGGATCGCTGGGCCGAACGCTCTCAGCGGCGCTTTTCCGAGGCGCAGGCTGCTGGCAATTTCAAGCAAGAGATCGCTCCGGTAGAACTCAAGACTCGTAAGGAGACGACCACATTCGATACCGACGAGCACAACCGGCCCGACACGACCCTCGACAGTCTGAGCAAGCTCAGGCCTGCCTTCCGCAAGGAGGGTACGATTACGGCTGGCAATGCGCCGGGACTCAACAGCGGAGCGGCGGCGATGATAATCGCCGAGGCGACTTGGGCGGAGAAGAACGGTCTTAAACCCATGGCCAGGTTGGTTTCCTACGGTGTGGGCGCGGTCGATCCCGGCATGTTCGGCCTCGGACCGGTACCGGCCGTCTTTCAGGCTCTGGAGCGGGCGGGCTGGAGCGTTGGCGATCTCGACCGCGTCGAGATCAATGAGGCCTTTGCCGCCATTGCCGTTGCGCTCGCGCGTGAGATCGGAATCGAACAAGACATCGTTAACGTCGAAGGCGGCGCTATTGCCCACGGTCATCCGATCGGCGCAACGGGGGCCGTTTTGACGACGCGACTCCTGCATGCAATGGAGCGCAATGGGGTCAAGCGGGGCTTGGTGACGCTCTGCATCGGCGGCGGGCAGGGCATCGCCCTCACCTTGGAGCGGACGTCCTGATGCTGACTGTCGGATCCGCAGGTGACGGGCAGGTAGCTTGAAGATGCCGTTCAAACCTACCGTCGCTGCGTGACCATAGTGCTTCATGCCGTTTTCTCCGCGTTCAAGCGGCCACAAAGATACTTAAAAACAAGAATGCCGAAGGATAGGGGCCAAAATGCTTGTCGCGACAATACTGGCGCTGTCACTCGCCATATTGACGTTCTTATTTCATTATGCGGTTCTGCGTTGGCTGTCCGGTGGCATGGCGCGCATCGCGATGACCGCTGGTGTGCGTATCCTGGTCATCGTTCTTATGGTGACCGCAGCGCATCTCATCGAGATTGGGATTTATGCGGTCGCCTATGCGCTTGGTGATGGCGTCCTCGCCCTCGGCGGTTTCGGCGGCCTGGCCGTCGCCGAGCCG
Organism: Oceanibaculum nanhaiense; assembly: GCF_002148795.1. Classification (NCBI taxonomy): domain Bacteria; kingdom Pseudomonadati; phylum Pseudomonadota; class Alphaproteobacteria; order Rhodospirillales; family Oceanibaculaceae; genus Oceanibaculum; species Oceanibaculum nanhaiense. The sequence continues at coordinate 10,204 of NZ_MPOB01000010.1, forward strand.
CTCGACTACCTCTATTTTTCGATCGTGAGCTACACCTCGCTCGGGCTCGGCGATGTGTTTCCTTCTGATCACCTCCGCTTCATCACCGGCGTTGAGGCCTTGAACGGCCTGTTGCTGATCGCTTGGTCGGGATCCTTCATATATATCGCGATGGCACGTCTTTGGCCGTGGCGATCCTGCACCGAGCCGACTCGCGGCAACGCGGACAAGAGGTTCAAGTCGGCCCCGATGCCACCTCAAAATACGGACAGTATGAATTAGCCTTCCAAATGCTCATAGAATATTTCTGGTGTGGGCAGAACGGCAGAGACAATGTGCAGTATAGGAATGCCCATATTCTATAGAGTGGGCGAGAGGATCTGATGAAATCTGATTACCAGGCGAACAGCATCACTCTGACCGGCGGTGTCTCGATGGGCACCGGCGTCATGATCGGAGCGGGAATCTTCGCGCTTACCGGTCAGATTGCAGAACTTGCGGGCCCGTGGTTTCCGCTTTCCTTCATCGCCGGCGGGATCGTTACCGGATTCAGCGCCTACACCTATGTGAAGATGTCGAACGCTTTTCCGTCCGCCGGCGGGATCGCAATGATCTTGCAGAAGGCCTACGGGCCGGGGGCGATCGCGGCGGCAGCGTCTCTGCTGATGGCGCTCTCGATGGTGATCAATGAGAGCCTTGTCGCGCGGACCTTCGGGACCTACGTCCTCAGACCGTTCGATCTGGGTGCGGATAGTATTCTTGTGCCCGCGCTCGCCGTTGGGCTGATCGTCTTTGCTTATCTGGTTAACATCTCGGGCAACCGCTCCGTCGGCCTGTTCTCGGTCGTTATGGCGTTTTTGAAGATCGGCGGCATTGCCGTCTTCGGCATTGCGGCGCTCGCGGCCAGCGGGTTCACCTTCGAGCCTGCGTCCGGATCGTCCGAGACCATCCCGATCGCTGGCTTCACGGCGTCGGTCGCCCTGTCGATCCTCGCGTTCAAGGGCTTCACCACGATTACCAACAGCGGCGCCGAGATCGTCGACCCGCATCGCAATGTCGGCCGCACGATCATCTTTTCCATCGCGATTTGCGTGGTGGTCTATCTGCTCGTCGCATTCGCGGTCGGCTCCAGCCTTTCGCTTGAAGACATCGTCGCCGCCAAGGACTATTCACTGGCCGAGGCGGCGGAGCCGGCGCTCGGTCCCTACGGCTTCTATTTCACCATCGCGCTTGCCGTTGTCGCCACCGCTTCGGGCCTGCTCGCAAGCGTCTTCGCCGTCTCGCGCATGCTGGCGATGCTGACCGACATGGAGATGATCCCGCACAGCCATTTTGGCATGTCCGGCCCGATCCGCGAGCATACGCTGGTCTACACGGTGATGATCGCGTCGGTTCTGGCCGTGTTCTTCGATCTCAGCCGCATCGCGTCGCTTGGCGCGTTCTTCTACCTGGTGATGGATATCTTGATCCACTGGGGTGTCTTCCGCCGCCTGCGTCACGAGATCGGCGCAAGTGGTTGGGTGCTAATCGCGGCCATCGCGCTCGACGCGCTCGTGCTCGGCGTCTTCGGCGCCATGAAGCTGCAATCCGACCCGATCATCGTGGTCATCGCGGTTGGCGCCATCGCCGCTGTGTTCGCCTATGAGCGTGTCTTTCTGTCGCGCTGGACCGCGGAGGGAGAGCATAGCGGTCACTGACGACCGGCCTGGCCACCGCTCATCACCGGGCAATCGCGCCGTTTTCGAGTTGTCTCTCGTCATAGGCGAAGACGATCTCCGGATCCGGCTTGGCGGCGTGCTCGTCCTTGTCGGGGCAGTCGACCAGCGACATCAGATGACGGATGACATTGAGGCGGGCGCGTTTTTTGTCGTCCGCCCGAACCACATACCAGGGCGTGATCTCATTGTGGGTGCGCTCGAACATCTCGTTGCGGGCGGCGCTGTAATCGCCCCAATGCTTGATGGCGACCTTGTCGATCGGACTGATCTTCCACTGCTTTAGCGGATCGATGCGGCGGTCCTTCAGCCGGCGCTTCTGTTCCTCTTTTGAGATATCCAGATAGTATTTGAAGACTTGGATCCCGGCATCCACGAGCATGTGTTCGAAGGGCAGCACCGAGCGCATGAATTCTTCATATTCGGCGTCGGTGCAATATCCCATGACACGCTCAACGCCGGCGCGATTGTACCAACTGCGGTTCATCAGGACCATTTCCTGGTTTGAGGGCAAGTATGGAACATAGCGTTGGAAATACCAGGAATGGCGATCCCGGTCGGACGGCTTGCCGAGCGCGACGACGCGGGTTTCGCGCGGGCTCAGATTCTTCGTTATCCGCTTGATGACACCGTCCTTGCCCGCGGCGTCGCGGCCTTCGAAGAGGATGAGGATTTGAAGATCATTCTCGATCAGATGCCGCTGCAGCTTGACCAGTTCCACTCGAAGGTGGTGCAGGCTCTGTTTGTAGCCCTCGCCATCGGGTTTATCGTTCTTGGCGTTCTTGCTCATCTCTCAAACTCCTTGAAATTTCGCTGTGTCGCGCCCTCAGGCTGTCTTGACGATGATGTCATGCAGGATATCGCCGGCATGCGCCAGATGATCAGCGGCGTTGGACAGGTGACGATAAATCTCACGCCGTTTCAGCGCCTCCATGACAAAGGACAACCCTTGGACGACCGCGGCGCATGCCGCCTGATCCATCGGCTCCAGCAATAGTTCGAGGTCTTCCCCCGGTTCCTTCCGACGCGCTGCGAGATCCCGCACGTAATGTTCCGGATCGAACAACTCGGCGATCGCCTGACGGTAGATCTTTTCGGCCTGGCGTTCGGTCTTTCGGACGGTGGCTGCGTCGCGCTCCGTGTCCAGCGGCTTCGTCTTCAACCTGGCGAAGCCGGCTTGCAGTGCTTTCGCACCCTGATGCAGGAGTCTTGCCATCTCAAGCATGTGCATGTCAGGCTCTACTCCAAGTATCTCCATCTCGCGCACCGTGGTCTTGGCGTAGTTGAGGCCTTCGTCAATGGCGGTACTCGCCCGGTAGATATCCTCGCGATCGAATGGCGTCGAGAAGGAGCGATTCAGCACGTCGATGTTTCTGGCCTTGAGCTTGTCGCCTTCGTGCTCAAGCCGGCGCACTTCCTTCGCCTTGGCTGTATCCCCCGTTTCCATGAAGGCGACAAACTCGTCCATTGCATGCACAACCAGATCGCATTGATCGTTCAGCAAGCCATAGAAATCCGGCATACGCGGAAACACTGCATTCAAGAGTCTTAAAAACCGCGAGGTGGGTTTATTCGTTGTCGTGTTTGGCCTGGTCATCACCGCATTTCCTTTGCTCGCTCTAGCCAATCACTTTGGAGAAGATCGTCCGGTTGTTGCCAAAGCATACAGAGGGTGCACTTCGTCAACGATCGGCGATCCGGATGTGATTGTCCTCTCTTGACTACGGGAGAGGCAGTCATGGAAATGTCCTTATAAATATTCATATGATATCATCCCCACGAAAATGCCGACGGACAGGGCGGAGAATCCGAAAAACGTGGGCCATCTCAGAGCTCTGTCACCCAAGATCAAAATAATTCCGAACTTGAAGATCAGGTTGGCGAAAAAGGCTAAAATCACTGCATAAGCCGCCACTTTCGGTGCAACGATTTGATCAGAAACGAGTTTAAGGTTTGATACCGTGATCGCATCCAGATCAGTCAGCCCCGATACGAAGGAAACCAGGAAAACGCCAGTATCGGCCAGCACGTCGTTCATGAATGCAGAGAGAAACAATACCACTGCGAAAAGGAGTGCGAAACTGGCGGCAGTGACGAGTTTGGTGGGGTTTCCAGTGTCCAGAGCTGGCAGAGGATTGCGCGACCTAATAACCCGACGATACGACCACAGCACGAATAGCGCACCGGCTGTGCCGCCACCCACCAGCCAGGGGATCATGAGCGGAAGCATCGTATATTCAATTACAGAGACCAAGATGCCAACACGGATGAATTGAACCAGGTGGGATAATAAAATTATCGTGGCGGCTATGTATGAAAATCCTTCTTGTTGCCTGCTGTGTTTTGCATAGACCAATGTTGTTGCCGTTGTTGACGCCATTCCCCCCAATAAACCGACGATCAGAATTCCAGACCTGTGGTCGAACAATCGCAGCGCAACATAGCCTAATAGACTGAGACCGCTGATCAGGACGACAAGCCAACCAATTTCATAGGGATTTATGACATCATAGGGGCCATAGGTCGCATTAGGTAAAATCGGTAATAAGATGAACGCAATTGCGGCAAACTGTAAAAATGAGATGATATCCTGCTTGGTCAATCTGTGTGGGACGTTACGCAGTTCCTTGCGGAAATAGAGCAGGGCGGTAATAAAGACGGCGAGCGCGGTGGCTAAAATCGGGTGACCTACCCACAGCATGTATCCGAGGCCGAAGGTGAGAACGCCTGCCAGAACCGTTGTAGTATGGGGGTCTTCAGATTTGGATTTGAACTGCGCGACCAGCAGGCTTATGGCCACCAGTCCGAGAATTACGAGCGCAATCTCGTTATCGGTGCTTTGTTTGCTGATATAGCCACCCAACGAACCTGCGAGCGCGATCAATGTGAACGTACGTAAGCCCGCTACTGCATTTCCATGTCGCTCCCGCTCAAGACCGATCAAAAAGCCGATGCCAATGCTTTGTGCAAAAAGCAGCAGATGAGAGAGCTCCAGACTCTGATCCATCATCCTGTTACCTCCAACGCAATCCGCGTAAGAAGGTAGAACCCGATCGACACGGCAGCGGCCCCCGGCATGGTGATGAGCCATGTGCCAGCGATATGCCGGGCTGTGTTCCAGCGCACTGCCTTTGGCCGTTCGGAGGCGCCGATGCCCATGATGGCGGTGCTGACTACCTGGGTGGTCGACACCGGCCCCCCGATCGCGGAGGCGGCCAGAATCACGCCGGCTGACGTCAGTTGGGCATCCAAAGCGTGGATGGGCCGAACCTTGTAGATGCCAAAGCCGAGCGTCCGCACGATCCGCCAGCCGCCCGCCAGCGTGCCCAGAGTGATCGCCGACGCACTTGCGAGGATGACCCACAAAGGCACATAGAATTCGGCACTGACCCCGCCGAGCACCAGCAGCATGGCGATGATGCCCATACCTTTCTGCGCGTCATTGGTGCCGTGGGAGAAGGCGAGTGCTGCGGTCGCCAGCCATTGGAACCAGCGAAGATACCGGTTGGCGGTGGGACGCGCACCGCGTAAAGCAAAGCTCATGATCCGATGGGTCACCCAGCCGAAGAGAAATCCAAGAACAGGCGAGATGAGGAGCGCGCCCAGAACCTTGGTGACGCCCGTCAGCTGGCCGGTCGCCGCAGCTGCGAAACCCCAGACAACATGGCTTGGCCCGGCGGCAACAACAACGGCGCCGACGAGGCCGCCGACGAGCGCCTGGGATGATGAGGCCGGCAGGCCGAACCACCAGGTAATCAGGTTCCATGAAATAGCGCCGGCAAGCCCGGCAAGGATGACCGTCAGCGAGGCGACAGACTCGAGATTGGTCACGTCGACGAAATTCCCGATCGTGTTGGCGACCGCCGTGCCGCCGAGGATGGGTCCGAGAAAGGTGAAGAACGAGACGAGGATGGCCGCCTGGATCGGCGTCGTGGCTCGCGACGCCACGATTGTCGCCAGCATGTTAGCGGCGTCCTGCAAGCCGTTGGTGTAGTCATAGACAAGGACGATGAGCACGCCGGCGATCATCAGGGCCACTGCGCCGGTCATCGGACGGCCAGCGGTTTCGATTGGGCCGAACGTGCTGTGCCTAGACCTGTCATTTCCAGGGTCTCATGCGCCACGCCAGAACGGCTTGGCGCGCAGGAACGCGGCCATGTCTTTGACGAGGCGATCTTTGGCCGCGATCGCAGCATGGCGATGCCAACCGACGGTCAGGCCACCGGCATGAGCCCAGACCGGGGCCGCTTGATCTCTGCCGGTGAGGGCCAGTTCGCGGAGGAGCGTGTCCGCAGCGGCCACATCGTTCAGATACCCAAGCCCATCCTGAAGGCCAGCGAGATGCTTGCGGTAGGCTTTCGCCTGCTTTTTTGGGTAGAGACTCTCGAAGAAGTCCACCGCATAGCGCAATCTTTTTACGGCGAGGCGCAACTCATGAAGCGCGGTCTCGGATAGATTTGCGATATCTCGTCCTTGTCTTCGGACGTTCCGGTCCCGCTTCTGCAGCAGCTTCACGCAATGGTCGCCGATCGGATCGAGAAGGCGTGTCGTCCGTTCCGTGACCGGCTGATCGCGCCAAGCCTGGCTTGACAGCCAGGCGCTGAGGCGCAACAGGAACTCCGTGTACCTCTCCGTCCCTAAGGCCTCGCGAGCGCGCCGGCGGCTCTGCTGTCTTGCCTGCTCCACCGCCGCCATTAGGGCGTCGAAGCCTTGATCCCCGCCATAGAGCTGCGCCACGGGTGCTAGGAACTCATCAGCAAAGACATCCCATGCGCGCGCCGCCGACAGCTCAGTCATCAACCATTTCGCTTCGGCCGCGATCCAGCCATACTGATCCTTGGGAAGGGTGGATTTGAAAAGTCTCAAGGAAGCGCGCAGCCGCCTCAGGGCGATACGCATCTGACGAACACCTTCGGGGTCATCCGTTGCCAGAGTGACAGTTTCGTTCATTTGCAGATGATCAAGGCTGTGCTGAACAAGTTCGGTCAGAACTTGTTCGACGGTGTCGTCTTTCGTGAGGCTGAGCTTCACATATTTCTGTGGTTTGAGTTCGTCCTGCGTCAGAAGTGCGTAACCGCGCGAGGCCTTGCTCATGGCGGCAAGCCGGAACGGAACTGCCTGGCGAATCTCGGATGCCAGTTCAAATAGCCGTTCGGGGGCGCCGCTGTGCAGTTCCAGTTCGAATTCGCATATTGGTTCGGAGACGTCACCGGCGATGATCTCACCAATGTCGAGGTCGAGCGATGCCGTACTGCCGTCCTCGAATTTAAGGGATCGCGAGTTGCGTTGAAAGTCCGTGCGAAACACGGGTTGCAGGCGCGCCGTGCCGGCGCGCCGTATTAGCCGGCGAAGTTTTTTGTCTTCGATGACGGAGACTGCGGGGTCCTGGCTCGGGACCGGCCCTTCCCATTCCATCCGCACCGGAATGCCGCCCAGTCGTTTGTGGGTCTGTTTTACGCACTGCACGTAGGCGCGGCCGATCTTCCGCACACGAAGGGAGAGGCCTTGCTGACGCAGGTCATAATCCGGCGTGTCGTAATAGACCGTCACAAGCTTCCTCGACCGCGCCCGTCCGACGGCTCGCTTCCTGATGGCCGCAAGATCTTTGACCTTGTCGAGTTGCTCCGGGCGAATTGTCGCCTTCAGTTCTATCTCGCGGTTTGCCGACATGGTGCGTTTAAGCCTCTCACCTTGATCATGGGGAGCCTGTCATTATTCTGCGGCAGTCAAGGTTGAATCTTCTTGGCCGTGGCGCAAACCGGTCTGCGCGCGGTCTACCAGTGCAAGTGTTCTCCGGAGCCTGACAGCTTCTGCGCCACGCCCTTGTCCGCGCCGTTCGAGCTTCTTCAGTTTTTCTCTGAAAATCGGCGCATACATCGTAATGAGTTGACTGCTTCTGCAGTCGTGCCGGGTATTGGGCATGTGGCAATCTCCATGTCTTGGTCCGACGTATAGCTTTGCCGGATAATTCGTCGGCAGCAGGATTGCTGGTCCAGTCCGACTGAAGCTGCTCAGCTTCTGTTAAGAAAGACGATGCAGGTGGCGTTTCGTTACAGTTTTATGACAGCCATTGGCTGACTGGAGTGCCCTTGTGCTGAATGTTTCTGGTAATACGCGGGCGCTTAGAGTAGTAATCGCGATCAGGCTGGCCGACGATTGTTACGCTGCATTGGAGCCCTTTTTATCCTGCGTCTTCGGAGCCGCTAGGTAGTCTCGCGTGAGAGGCACCGCGTCTTGTCTCTTGGCGATCTGGATCTGGAACACGACGTGCCCGCCGTGCCGGAAGGCAAGCTCGCTCAAGATGAGATAGAACCGCCACATTCGGCAGAAGCGCTCGTCATAAATTACGCGAACCTTGTCCAGGTTTGTCTCGAACCGCTTGCGCCAGGCCTTCAGTGTCTCCGCGTAGTGCAGACGCAAAACCTCGACATCGGTGACATAGAAACCCGCACGTTCGATGACGGCGAGGACTTCCGACAGGGCTGGGCTGTAGCCGCCGGGAAAGATGTACTTGGCGATCCAGGGATTGGTGGCCCCAGGCCCGTCGGCCCGGCCGATCGTGTGCAGAAGCGCGACGCCGTCAGCCGCAAGGCGATTGTGCACCGTCGTGAAGAATTCGCGATAGTGGGGTACGCCGACATGCTCGAACATGCCGACCGATACGATGCGATCGAAAATTTCGTCGACTTCGCGATAGTCTTGCAGATAGAAGCGGGCGCGATCGTCGAGTCCTTCGGCCTGGGCGCGCTCGTCAGCGATTTTATGCTGCTCCTGCGAGAGCGTGACTCCGGTGACCTGGGCGCCATGCTCTCGGGCGAGGTAAAGCCCAAGCCCGCCCCATCCGCAGCCGATATCGAGGACACGGTGGCCGGGTTCCAGAAGAAGCTTGGCGGCGATGAGCGCCTGCTTGTCTCTCTGTGCGGTTTCCAGGCCGTCATCCGGATGCCGGAAATAAGCGCAGGAATACTGACGGTCGGCGTCCAGGAACAGGTCGTAAAGCGCGCCCGACAGGTCATAGTGATGCGCTACGTTACGTCGCGCCCGCTCGACCGGATTGAACTGCGCCAGCCCGCGACAGAGCCGCCGGAGACGCGCCAGCCAGCGATAGTGCCATACGTCGGGCTGATGAGCCAGATTGACCACGAGCAGTTCAATGAGACCGTAGATGTCGTCATCCTCGATGGTAAGTGTCCCATCCATATAGGCTTCGCCCAGCGCGAGATCGGGATTGAGGACAAGTTTCCGAAGCAGGGGCCACGTATGAAACCGGACGGTGACAGGTAAGGATGACGCTTCACCATATCGCACCGATCGCCCATCGGGGTATACAGCAACCAAGGCGCCCTGCCGGATCAGACGGGCGAGAAAAAGTGACAGAAATTTAGCCCACATTGTCTTTTCTCATCTTTGATACCATTAAGCCTTTACAAGGATTACTTCATCGCATTAATTAATGGGCCTGACCCTGGGGCGTCGACATGAACTCACCGGCGCTGCCCCGCCCCCCCTGCACGACTATCCTTAAGGACGACGGGGCTCTCTGTTCGTTACAATAGGCGGTTAACGGCGAGACAGGCGTCGTTCGCGCAAAGCTCGGTTGGAGGGCTGCGAAGGGAAAACGTTGAACTGACCATGTATTCGCACGGGAATGGATGTCGGGAGTGAACATGACTGACGATCAAGACAGCAAATCGCCGGGAGACGCCGTTCATGCGGTCATGGTCGAGGTTCACCAGGACATGCTTCGTTTCCTCACGCGCCGGCTCGGCAACGAGGACGAGGCCGCCGATGTCCTGCACGATTTCTATGTCAAGGTGCTGACGCGGATCGGCGACGTTCGCGAGACGGAAAAGCTTCGCGCCTGGATGCGCCGGGTGCTCGAGACGACCTTGATCGACTATTACCGCGCCCAGGGCAAAAGACGCCAATCCGAGAGCGAATTCCAATATCTGGAGTCAGTACGACTCACCGGCAAGGGCAAGGACGACCTCGATCTCATCATCTGCATGTGCCTTTACAAGCTCCTGCCGACCTTGAAGCCAGAATATGCGGACATCCTGTGGCGCGCCGACTTGATCGGCGAATCGCGCGAAAGCATCGCGGCAACACTCAATATCTCCGAGAGCAATTTGCGTGTGCGGTTACACCGGGCCCGCCAAGCCCTGCGGCAGCGGCTGGAGGAGGCCTGCCGGACGTGCCCGATCCATGGTTATCTGGATTGTGACTGCGATTATGGTTCACATATGCGCACCGGGATCGGGCAAGACGCGCCTAAACTGTAACGAAGGCTCCTTTGGACCGTCTATCTGATGACTGTCCAAAAGGAGCTGACCATGCCAGACACATCCAAATCCACCAATCCGGCGGTTCTGCGCTTCCGGGGTCTTGACCTCGAAGCCATGACGGCCCTGCAGATGCGCAATATCGACGCCGTCCGGCGCATGGCGAACCTGATGCTCGACAGCACCCAAGAGATTACCGAGCGCCAGGCCGCATTCCTCAAAGCCGGCGCCGACCAGATGAACGCCACGTTCGAGCGCGGCGAGGGCGCGTCGGATCCCAAGGCCATCTTCGAGCGGCAGACCGAGGCCTATCGCGATCTGTTCGGCGCGTTCGTCACCCATGTCGGCGAACTTGGCGAGATAACCTCCAAGTGCTGCGCCGGCCTGGCTCATGAGGCGACGGGGAAATTGACTGACCGTCCCACGCGTGAAAGCCGAACGGAACAGCCGGCGAAGATGGCTGGATGCTGCTGCGGTCCTAGCAAGGATGCGGCCGAGAATGAGGTTGACCTTCCTACGGCGGAAAACCGCACGGAACCGACAGCAAAACGCGCCGGCGCGGCCTCGAAGACCAGCCCGGCGAAAAAATAGCTGCAGGTGGGGTCCATGAACGCGCTGTTCTATTTCCTGATCTGGGCGGTGATCATCTTCCTGATGATGCGTTTTGGCTGCGGCGCCCACGTCATGGGACATGGCCACGGCAAGGCCAAACATGGCGGCGGCGGCCAAGAGGGGCGGGGAGAGGCCGAGGGTATGCGGTGGATCCCGCCGGCCAAGGACGTCGACCCCGTCTGCGGCAAGACCGTCAGTACCAACGGGGCCAAGCCGAGCGTCTATGAGGGCAGCGTCTACTATTTCTGTTCGCGGGAATGCCGCGAACGCTTCGAGGCCGCGCCCGAACAATATGTCGGCCCCCACGCCAAGGGGCCGCAGCCCCAACTGGAGAACAGCCATGTCTGATGCCACAGCGTCTTCGATGACCACACCTCGGTCCGGAACGCCCCTGCCAACTCAAGCCGCGCCAAGAGTTCCCATCATTGCATTCGGAATGAGCCTCGGCTTGTTTTTAGCGATCACGTTTGCGCTTTGCGTCGGCTTCGACCTCTTGTTTCCCGGCCAGGCAATGTACGAGAGCTGGCTCCGTCTGCTGCCCGGCTTCACATGGCTGAGCTGGCCGAGCTTCTTCCTCGGCCTTGCCGAAAGTTTCGCCTATGGCTGGTACGTCGCCCTGATCTTCGGGCCCCTCTACAACTTCTTCGCCGCGCGTAGCGGCCGCGCAGGCCGGCCATGACCACGACCGCAAGACAAAAGGCCCCCGCCCGCAATAAACGACCGGCACCTGCACTCAAGGTCGTGAGCCCCGTGGATGCCAAGCGAGACATGGTCGTGGAAGCGCCGCCGGTGCCCAGACTCCCCGGTCAAGACTTCCTCGATTATCAAGTCGACTTCTGGCAGCGGTCGGTCCTGTTCTGGGACACCCTTAGGCAGCGGGCCGACAACATGCTCGCGCATGAGCGCGCCGGCCTGCCGCCGCTCTTGGACTTCAAATACGAGACGATCCTCGACGCGCGTCGCTTCGACCATCCGGCGAACTACGCTTTGTTGCGGATTACGGAGGTGGGCGAGGACTGCTGGGACGATTGCGTCGATCCGGACAAGCCGCCGGTCATGGTGCTCGATCCGCGCGCCGGGCACGGACCGGGCATCGGTGGCTTCAAGCACGACTCCGAAGTCGGCATGGCCCTGCATGAAGGGCACCCGGTCTATTTCGTGATGTTCTTCCCCGACCCCGCGCCGGGTCAGACGCTGGCCGACGTACTGCATGCGCTCCGGCGTTTCGTCGAAGAGCTTGTCCGGCGCCACCCGGGCAAGCCGCCGGTGCTCTACGGCAACTGCCAGGCGGGCTGGGCCGTGACCCTGCTGTCGGCCGACTGCGAGGGTCTCGTCGGCCCGGCGGTCCTGAACGGGTCGCCGCTGTCCTATTGGGCGGGTGAGGCCGGGGTCAATCCGATGCGGGTGAGCGGCGGCCTGCTGGGCGGCGCCTGGCTCGCGCATTTCACCGCGGATCTCGGTGACGGGCGCTTTGATGGCGCCTGGCTCGCCCAGAATTTCGAGAACCTGAAGCCCGAAAAAGCCATTTGGGAGAAATATGCCGGCCTGTTCAACAAGATCGATACGGAGCGCGACCGCTTCCTCGAATTCGAGCGCTGGTGGAACGGCTTCTACTTCCTGAGCCGCGAGGAGATCGTCGCGATCGTCGAGAACCTGTTCATCGGCAACAAGCTCGAAAAGGGCCTGATGCGCATTTGCGACGGCTGTATCGCCGACCTGCGGCGCATCCGGAACCCGCTGGTCGTCTTCGCCTCCTACGGCGATAACATCACGCCGCCGCATCAGGCCTTGGCGTGGATACCCGCGGTCTACGAGAACACGGACGATCTCAAAAAGGCCGGCCAGCGCATCGTCTATCTGACCAATCCGCATGTGGGCCATCTCGGCATCTTCGTCTCGGCCAAGGTCGCTCGCTTTGAGCACCGCGCGATTCTCGAGAGCCTGGAGGAGATCGAGGCCCTGACGCCGGGCCTTTACGAAATGAAGATCGACAATCCGAGCGGCGATCCCGACTGCCACAAGCCGCAATATTCCGTGAGCTTCGAGGATCGCCAGGTCGAGGATATCGAGTTTCCGCAACAGACCGAGGCGTTCGAGCGGGTGCGCGAAGCGTCGGAATTCAACGAGTCGTTTTACCGCACCTTCGTCAGCCCCTGGGTTCAGGCGGCGACCAACCCGTGGGTTGCCGAAGGGCTCAAATGGCTGCATCCCATGCGGACCAGCCGTTACCTGTTTTCCGGCGCCTTCAACCCATGGATGCAGGGTATCGCAACCCTGGCGGATGGTATTGCGAAGACGCGAAGCCCTCTTCCTGAGGATCACCCGCTCCTGAATAAGGAGCGGGAGCTTATCGCTCATGTCTCCGATGCGATAGAAGACGCTCGAAACGCGCGGGACGGCGCCTACGAGCAGGCATTCAAACTGCTTTATGGCGACACCCCCGAAGGGACAGCCGGGAAATGACCGATGGCGTTGACGGAACGATCCTGGTCATCAACAGCGGCTCCTCCAGCATCAAATTCGCGCTATTCGATATGGCCGCGGACGAGCCCCGCCGGGTCTGGCAGGGAGCGCTGGAACGGATCGGCTTCGACGCCGGCCGCTTCGCCGCGACGGACGTCCGGGGGACGATTCTCATCGATGAGACCCTGGCAATACCCAACCACGTCGTCGCCCTCGACCTGCTGCTCGGCTGGGTCGAGGACCGGATGTCGCAAAAGGACCTCATCGCCGTCGGCCACCGGGTGGTCCATGGCGGAGAGGAGTGCGACTGCTCGCTCCTCGTCACGCCCGCGCTCGAAGTCCGCCTGAAACGACTGATCCCTCTCGCACCGCTCCACCTGCCGCACAACCTCGCCGGTATCGTGGCGGTTCGCCTGCGCCGCCCCGACCTTCCCCAGGTCGCCTCCTTCGACACCGCCTTTCACCACGGCTTGCCCCGCGTGGCGCGCTTGACCGGCCTGCCCCGCCGTTTCGAGGAGGATGGCGTCCGCCGCTACGGATTTCACGGCCTGTCCTATGAATACGTTATCGACGAGGTGCGTCGGCGGGACGACGACGCGGCTACAGATGGGCGGATCATCGTTGCCCATCTCGGCAATGGCGCCTCCATGGCGGCGATCAAGGACGGGCGCAGCGTCGAGACCACGATGGGCTTTTCGACGCTCGCCGGCCTGCCCATGGGGACGCGTCCCGGCGATCTCGACCCCGGGGTGTTGCTGCATCTCCTGATCGAGAAGCAGATGCCCGCCGAGGCGTTGCAGGATCTGCTCTACGACGCCTCGGGATTGCTCGGGATCTCCGGATTGAGCCGCAACATGGCCGACCTCTTGGCTCGGCGGGTCGCGCCGGAAGCGGCCGAGGCGATCGAGTTCTTCTGCCACCACGCCCGCCGGCATCTGGCTGGCCTGACGGCCGCGCTCGGGGGCCTCGACCGGCTCGTCTTCACCGGCGGGATCGGCGCCAATTCGCCCGAGATCCGTGCTCGCATTTGCGACGGTCTCGGCTATCTCGGCCTTGCACTCGATGCGGGCCGCAATGCCGGTCATGAGCGTGTCGTTTCATCGGACGGCAGCCCCGTGCTTATCGAGGCCTTTAAGACGGACGAGGAACTGGTCATCGCGCGGCATGCGCGGGACCTGCTGGGCGCATCGTCAACAGTCGAAAAGACGCATGCTCATGGTTAATCAAGCCGAGACCCTCAAGGATTTGGTAGAGGCGGCGCAAGCGCACGCGCCGATCCGCGTGGCCGTCGTCGCCGCCGATCAAGGACTTGTCCTCGAGACGGTGCGGGAAGCCGCCTCGCTTGGCCTGATCGAGCCCCGCCTTATCGGCGATCCCGACGGGATCCTCGCTTGCGCCAAGGACGCCCATGTGGAGATCGACCGGGCGGCGATCGTCAACGCGAAGAGCGACGCCGAAGCGGCGCGGGCGGGCGTCGATCTCGTTCGGACCGGAGACGCCGACGCGGTCATGAAAGGCAACATCCACACCGATGCCTTCATGCGGGCGCTTCTCGACAAGGACCGCGGATTGCGGGTCCCGGGCCAGCGGGTCAGCCACGTGTTCATGGTCGATATCCCGACCTACCCCAAGCTCCTCGCGATCACGGACGCGGCCATCAACATCACGCCTGATCTCACCGCCAAGGCGCAGATTCTTCAGAACGCCATCGAGGTCTTGGGACTGCTGGGCGTGGAGACGCCCAAGGCCGCTATCCTGTCGGCGGTCGAGACCGTCAACCCGGCCATTACATCGACCCTGGACGCCGCCTGTCTGACCCTGATGGCCAAGCGGGGACAGATCGCCGGCGCCATCGTCGATGGGCCCATGGCCTTCGACAACGCGATCTCGGCCGATGCCGCGCGAGAAAAAGGCATCATCTCGGGGGTCGCCGGCGATGTCGATATCCTGTTGGTGCCCGATCTCGTCTCCGGCAACATTCTGGCCAAGAACCTCGAGTATCTGGCCGGCGCCACGGCCGCGGGTATCGTCTTGGGTCTGTCGGTGCCAGCTGTGCTCAGTTCGCGCGCGGACCCCCCGGCCGCACGCCTCGCCGCGCTAGCGCTCACTGTCCTAATGCATCAACCCCGGGCGCAAAGGAGGGAAACAACGGAGCCGGAATCGGCCATCCATTGCGCACCCCAGCCCGAAGACGCTTGCTGTCCGATCGGAGCCTGAACCATGCTGCAGGTGCCAGACGATAAGCGAAAGGGACTCGACAGTACGTCGCCTTGTCCCGATGACGAGGCGAGGTCCCGGCCGTCTCTGGATCAACCCCTACACGCGGCGCTCGGGCGGCTCACTGCCGGGATTTCGCCGGTGGCGCTTGCTCAGGCCTATACGGATTGGGCCCAGCATCTCCTGCTATCGCCCGACAAGCAGATAGAACTGGTCGGGAAGGCGGCGAGCAAGTGGGCGCGCTATCTGGAATACTGTCCGCGGGCTTGCTCGGATCCTCATTGTGAGGTCTGTATCGAGCCCCTGCCGCAGGACAAGCGCTTTGCCGGCGATCCGTGGCAGACATGGCCATACAATGCGTTCTATCAGGGCTTCCTCCTGACCCAGCAATGGTGGCACAACGCCACGACCGGCGTCCCCGGAGTCTCCAAGCATCATGAGGAGGTTGTCTCCTTCGTCGCCCGGCAACTCCTCGACATGGTCTCTCCGGCGAATTTTCCGGCGACCAACCCCGAGGTCCTGAAGGCGACTCTCGACAGCGCCGGCCAGAACCTGGTTCATGGGGCCGCCAATTTTATCGAAGACTGGCAACGCGCCGTCAGGGGCGAGCGGCCGGCCGGCGCGGAGGATTTCGAGGTCGGCCGGAACCTTGCGGTGACGCCCGGCAAGGTGATCTTCCGCAACGAATTGATCGAGCTGATCCAATACGCGCCGGCGACGGACAAAGTTCATCCCGAGCCGGTCCTGATCGTGCCGGCCTGGATCATGAAATACTACATCCTCGACCTCAGCCCCGAGAACTCGCTGGTGAAGTACCTGGTCGAGAAGGGCCACACGGTCTTCATGATCTCCTGGAAGAACCCGGCGGCGGAGGACCGCGACCTCGGTCTGGAAGACTACCGCAGGCTCGGAGTCATGGCCGCGCTCGACGCGGTCTCCGTGATCATCCCGGAGCAGCGGATCCACGGCGCTGGCTACTGCCTCGGCGGCACACTCCTGTCGATCGCCGCGGCGGCCATGGCCCGCGACGGCGACGAACGGCTGGCGACTCTGACCCTGTTCGCCGCGCAGACCGATTTCACGGAAGCCGGCGAGCTGATGCTGTTCATCGATGAGGCCCAGGTCAGTTTCCTCGAGGACATTATGGCGGAGCAGGGCTACCTCGATACCAAGCAGATGGCCGGCGCCTTCCAACTGTTGCGCTCCAACGACCTGATCTGGTCGGCCATGGTGCAGAACTATCTCTTGGGCGAGCGCCGTCCGCTGTTCGACTTGATGGCGTGGAACGCAGATGCGACGCGCATGCCGGCCAGGATGCACTCGGAGTATCTCCGGCAGCTGTTCCTCGACAACGATCTGGCGGACGAGCGCTACTGCATCGACGGCCGCCCGGTTTCGCTGCGTGACATCCGTATCCCGATCTTCGCCGTCAGCACCCTCTCCGACCACGTCGCCCCCTGGCGGTCAGTCTATAAGATCCACGCCCAAACTAATGCCGATGTCACCTTCGTGCTGTCCAACGGCGGCCACAATGCCGGCATCGTCAGCCCGCCCGGCAACGCCAAACGCTATCACCAAATCGCCACGCACGACGACCTCGCCGCTTATCTAGATCCGGACAGCTGGCAGACGCAGGCGGTCCACCATGACGGCTCTTGGTGGCCCTGCTGGCAGGGCTGGCTCGCCGAACATTCGGGCGAGCCCATCAAGCCGCTCCGGCTGGGCGCGCCGCGCAAGGGCTATCGGCCCCTGGGCGACGCGCCCGGCGCCTATGTGCGCGAACCGTGAACATTGGCATACAAATGATCGGGGTCCGGAACGACCCGTAGTCGCGATGGGTGAGGGAGTGAGCGATGGCTTGGCTGGCAGAGAACTGGGTTTGGGTCCTGATCGGAATCGCGTTCGTCGCGATGCATCTTTTCGGGCACGGCGGCCATGGCGGTCACGGAGGTCACAGTGGGGGCGGTGAATCGAGCCGGCGCCCGAGAAATGAAAACGAGACGGATCGGTCCGGGCAGCACCGGCACTGACGGATCGTTTGACCGGCTCCGATCGCCGGCGCGCCGTCGGATGATGCCGGACAGGATTCTCATGTGCGCCGGATCAGAGGAAGCGGAACAAGTCGGCGAGATGAAGGATGAAGATTATGCTGAACACGAAGCTGGTCACATGGGCGTTGGGGATCTGGACAAGCATCACATTCGTGGTTTGCGTGATCTACGGTCTTGTGACACCGCAGAGCCTTCATATGAGCGCATTTCTTGAGCAGGTCCTGCCGGCCTTCAAATGGCTGACGTGGTGGGGTTTCCTGCTTGGTCTGACCGAAAGCTTCCTTTACGGCGCCTACGCCGGGCTTGTGTTCTGCCCGGTTTACAACTGGCTGCATCGGCGCTGGGGCGCGACATGAAAAACAATACAAGGATCGATTTATGAAAACGACCGTCATCGAGGTCGCGGGGCTGGTCTCCGTGCTTAGCGCCCGGGGCGTAGAAAAACGGCTCGCCCGGCTTCCCGGCGTTCGCAAGGCCGAGGTGAACTACGTCGCCGGCAGCGCCACCGTCGTCTACGACGAAAAGCGCACGGACCTCAAGGCGATCAAGGCGAAGGTGGCCGAGTGCGGCTATCACTGCGGCGGCGAACTCGTGCCGAAGCATGTCTGCGAGACCGAGGATCCGCCGGCTGAGAGCGTCGCCGTTGCGATGCCCGCGCACGAGCACCATGCGAAGGCGGGCAGGGCGAAGGCGGAAGCCGGAAAAGCGCCCGCCGTAGATCATGCGGCGCACGAGATGGGCCATGGCGGCGGCATGAGCATGGAAGCCATGGTTCGCGACATGCGCAACCGCTTCTGGATCGCGCTGGTTTTCAGCATACCGATTTTCGTCTACTCGCCGATGGGCGGGCTGTTCACGCCGCCTGCGCCGCCGTTCGGGCTGCGCTTGGACATCTGGCTCTTCTTCCTGGCGAGCGCCGCCGTGCTCTATCCGAGTTGGCCGTTCTTCGTCGCCGCCTGGCGGGCGCTGCGCAACGGCGTCCTCAACATGGCGGTGCTGGTCGTCCTGTCGGTGGGCACCGGATACATCTTCAGTGTCGGCGCCACCTTCTTTTTTCCCGGCGTTCAGTTCTACGAAGCGGTCGCCGTGCTCTTGGTTTTTATTCTGCTCGGCCATTGGCTGGAGATGCGCGCCCGAGCGGGGGCTTCCGACGCCATCCGCTCGCTGATGGATCTCGCACCGCCCATGGCCATTGTACTGCGCGACGGCCGCGAAATCGAGGTCCCCACCGCGGAAGTACTTAAAGACGATACGGTCGTGATCCGGCCCGGCAACAAGATCCCCGTCGACGGTGAAATCCTCGAGGGCGAGTCGCAGGTGGACGAATCCATGCTCACCGGCGAGTCCATGCCGGTGGCGAAGAAGCCCGGCGATAGCGTCATCGGTGCGACGATCAACAAGAGCGGCAGCTTTAAGTACCGCGCCACCAAGGTGGGCGCCGACACGGCGCTCGCCCAGATCGTCAAGCTCGTGCAGGAGGCGCAGAACTCCAAAGCGCCGGCACAGCTGCTTGCCGACCGGGCTTCGCAATGGCTGGTGCTGATCGCGGTCGTCATTGGCCTTGCGACCTTCGCCACCTGGTTCTGGTGGGTCGGCGAGCCCTTGCTGTTCGCCTTGACGCTGACGATCACGGTCTTCGTGATTGCCTGCCCGGACGCCTTGGGGTTGGCGACGCCGATGGCGGTGATGGTGGGTACGGGCCTCGGTGCCATGAACGGGATCCTGTTCAAGAACGCCGGCGCCCTGGAGGATGCGACCAAGCTCGATGTCATCGTCTTCGACAAGACCGGGACGTTGACGATGGGCGAACCGGACGTGGTCGAGGTTGTCGTGTCGTCCGACATGACAGAAGACAAGGTCTTGGCCTTGGCGGCGACCGTCGAGCAAGGCTCCGACCATCCGTTGGCGCAGGCGATTTTGAAGCACGCGGGCGACATGCAGAAGGCGCAATTGACCGGCTTCGAGAACATCGAAGGCAAGGGTGCGCGGGCGGAAATCGATGGGCAGGAGGTGTTGCTCGGCAACCGCCGGCTGATGGACGAACGCAAGGTCGCGATGGACGCGCTTGAACCCGAGGCGAAGCGGTTGCAAGGCGCCGGTCAGACGGTGGTTCATATCGCGCGTTCCGGACAACTGGTCGGTCTGATCGCCATCGCTGATGCGCCCCGGCCGACCGCTGCCCCGATGGTGGCGAAGCTGCGCGAACGCGGCGTCGAGGTGGCGATGCTCACCGGCGACAATCAGGCGACGGCCGACCGGATCGCGGCGGGCCTTGGCATCACGACGGTCCTGGCCGACGTGCTGCCGGGCCAGAAGGCGGACAAGGTGAAGGAGCTGCAAGATCAGGGCAAGCGGGTCGGTATGGTCGGCGACGGTGTCAACGACGCACCCGCCCTGACTCAGGCTGACGTGGGGTTCGCCATCGGGGCGGGCACGGACGTCGCGATCGAGAGCGCCGATGTGGTGTTAATGAAAAGCGACCCCTACGACGTCGTGGGCGCAATCGAGTTGTCGCGCGCGACGCTGCGCAAGATGCACCAGAACCTTTTTTGGGCTGTGGCCTACAACGTCGTCGCGTTTCCCGCGGCAGCCGGCGTTTTCTATCCCTTTGTCATCAGTCCCGAGGTCGCGGCCCTTGCCATGTCGGGGAGTTCGGCCCTGGTGGCGGTGAACGCCATGCTGCTGAAACGAACGCGGCTGGAGGGCATTCATGCCGCGCCCCGCAAAGCCTGAAGTTGAAGCATGGCGCCCTTACTTGTCACCGGACGAACCGGTGACCGTCGTCGGCGCCGGCGTGGCGGGGCTCGCTTGCGCCATCCTGCTGGCCCGAGCCGGTCAGTCGGTCATCGTGCGGGAATGGCACAACACGGTCGGAAGCCGATTCCATGGGGATTTTCAGGGCCTGGAGAACTGGAGCGACGACCGGGACATCCTCGACGAGCTGCGCGTCGCTGGCATTGAGACAAGCTTCGAGGCTCATCCCGTCCGCGAAGGCACTGCCTTCGACGCTTGGGGTCAAGCCTATCCGATATGCGGCGAGCGACCCCTTTACTATCTCGTCCGTCGCGGCGGCGAAGGCAGCCTGGAGCTCGCCCTGCTCAAGCAGGCCATCGGCGCCGGCGCCGAGGTGCGGTTCGGCGACCGCGTCGCAGATCCGGTCGGGTCGACCATTCTCGCGGTCGGGCCAAGGACTGCCGACGCCATCGCTGCCGGCTATGT
Source organism: Oceanibaculum nanhaiense (assembly GCF_002148795.1). Classification (NCBI taxonomy): domain Bacteria; kingdom Pseudomonadati; phylum Pseudomonadota; class Alphaproteobacteria; order Rhodospirillales; family Oceanibaculaceae; genus Oceanibaculum; species Oceanibaculum nanhaiense. The sequence goes on from NZ_MPOB01000010.1 coordinate 30,742, forward strand.
CTTCGAGACCGATCGGCCGAACGGCAACTGGATCGCCTTCAATGATCGGCTCGCGCCGCTCGGCTACGCCTATCTCCTGATCCACGCCGGCCGCGGCACGGTGGCGAGCTGCATGTTCACCGGCTTCAAGCGGCAGGCGGAACATGTCGAACGCACGGTGGCCTTCTTCCGCGAGAAGGCAGGGCTTGAAATGTGCGATCCCAAGCCGTTCGGCGGTTTCGCCAACTTTCGTCTGCCGCGCACCGCTCTGCAGGGAGGGCATCCCGTGGTCGGAGAGCAGGCCGGGTTCCAGGACGCGCTCGCCGGCTTCGGCATGCGCTATGCTCTGCGCTCGGGCATTCTCGCGGCTCGTAGCCTGCTCGAGGGAACTGACTACACGCGGCTCTGGCGTCAAGAGCTTCTGCCGCTGCTCAGAACGGGCGTCAGCAACCGGTTCATCTTTAACAACGCGGGCGCGCGCGGGCGGCGCTGGGCGCTGCGCGGGATGAGCCGCTCCAATACGGCGGCGAAGCTGCGACGCCTTTATCGGCCGTCGGTCCTGACCCGTCTCGTCTACCCGCTTGCAGTTTGGCGCTACCGGGCGCCGCTCGGCGATCCGAGTTGCGATCATGTGGCCTGCGCCTGTGTCTGGTGCCGCCACGGCGTAGGCCATGCCGCGCCAAGCGACGTTTAGCTCGCTCTGCCGGAGAAGGAGTAATAGTACTTATGGAAGTCATCGATCTTAAGGGCCGGAAAGGCCTTGTGGTCGGCATAGCCAACGAGCACAGCCTTGCCTGGTCGGCGGCCCAGCATTTCCGGAACGCAGGGGCCGATCTGGCCATGACCTATCTGAACGACAAGGCCAAGCCGTTCGTCGAACCGCTCGCCCGCGAGGCCGGAGCATCGCTGTTCCTGCCTTGTGACGTTGCCGAGCCGGGTCAGTTGGAGGCTGTGTTCGAAGCGATAGATAAGGAATGGGGCCGGCTGGATTTCCTGCTGCATGCGATCGCCTGGGCCCGCAAGGAGGACCTGCACGGACGGCTGACCGATTGTTCGGCCGACGGCTTCGCCGAGTCCATGCTTATCTCCTGCCATTCTTTGATCCGCATGGCGAAGCTCGCCGAACCGCTCATGGACAAGGGCGGCAGCCTGATGACGTTGAGCTATTACGGCGCCGAGAAAGTGGTCGACCACTACAATGTGATGGGCCCGGTCAAGGCCGCGCTCGAGGCCTCGGTCCGCTACCTGGCGCATGAACTCGGGCGCCGCTCGATCCGGGTTAACGCGATCTCCGCGGGCGCGGTTGCAACCCGGGCCGCCTCTGGCATCGAACATTTCGATGAACTGTTGAACGAGACCGTTCGCAAGGCGCCGCTGCGGCGTACCGTGGACGCCTGCGAAGTGGGGCGCGCCGCCCTCATGCTGGCAAGCGACTATACGAGCGCCATTACCGGGGAAACCCTCTATGTCGACGCGGGATTTCACATCGAGGGGATGGTATTTCACTGATGGCTGCACTCGGACCCGAGAAGGACATGATCGTCACAGACCCGGTATGCGGCATGCGTCTGGCGCTGGAGAAGGCCGCGGCCCAGCACGAGCATGAGGGCTGGGCCTATTTCTTCTGCTCGAATGCCTGTCACAAGCTCTTTCTGGCGGCGCCGGAGCGATATTCTTCGAGTCGCCGCCAAGTCTCGCCGGCACAGGTCGACAAAGAACCCTAGCCACGCCAGCCCGCTGTTGACTGAAGCGGCTGATTCTCGGGCAATAGCTCGATTCGGAACAATGTCTGGTTGCGGGCGTTCTTATTTTCATTAGACTGGAGGCGTGAAGACATTCCGGCATTTACTGTGGGCTAGTACTGTGAATAGAGCGTGCCGACATCTTGTAATCCTCTTGCAGGTTCTTGCGCTCGTGACCTTCCCACAGTTGGAGAGCGTTGTGCGGGTCGACGCGCCGGAATTAAAACCTATGATGATCGGCGCTTCACCCCATCACCACAATGGGACCGTTCGCCGCGAAGCTCGCGGTCATGATCGCACTCAGGTCGAGGACTCCGAAAGTCGGACCTCCGCCGTTCCCACGGGCTCGCCAGTTGAGGTCCCGATTACATGTGATCCCTGCTGTACCGTGGGCATAGGCCACTGCGTTGCGCTCATGTTTGCACTGCCAGGGATCCCGGAACCAGAGTGGCTCCGCGCATCTAAAATCACAAGGGTCGACTCTCTGAACTCGCGTCAAGTCGCCCCGCTAGGTCATCCCCCCAAAGTTCACGCCTGATCGACGCGCGCTGACGTCCCGTCACTGGCTCTCGTCATGTACGGCTGAGTAAAGCTGCTTGCGCATGAGCCTGCCGTCTCGTCGGTAGCCCATCAAACGCAGAACTCCACGTGGTTTCGAAATGCTGATCCGCAGAGCCTCGGCTCGCGGGGCAGGGCTTGTTGGCCAAGTCCGCAAGCGGCGCGTTGCCGGACCACAGTGCAATCCAGCAATCAAGGTTGCCGCCAAGTGGATGCCGAACACCCGCAGGCAAGCAACCCGAGATCAGGAAGATCGAAATGACACCGCACTTGAAGAATCGGCCCGTCAAGCGACAGCTTGGCCAGTCGTCGTTGGCCGGGCATGGACGCCAACAGGATATCGAACCGCTCGATCCGAAACTTACGGCGATACTCACGGCGAGCCGCACGCAGTTTCTACGTTATCTCCAACATCGCCTCGGCGACCGGGACGAGGCCGAAGACGTGCTCCAGGACTTCCATATGAGGGTCCTTGCCAAAGCCAGCCAGATCAGGGACACGGGCTCTACCATGGCTTGGCTGCGTGCAGTGCTCAAATCGGTGCTTGCCGATCACTTCCGTCGCGCGGCAGCGGAAAGAAACGCTCGCCAACTGATGGTAGCCGACTGGTTGGCGACAAACACTGAACAGGAGATGATTCCGACCGAGGAAGAAGGTTTCGATCGCATTGCATGCAACTGCTTTTACAAGCTGCTGCCCACGTTGAAGCGGGAATATGCGGATGCTCTCATGCGGATCGACCTGGCGCAGGAGCCGCGCGAGGACGTCGCCCGCTCCCTTGGCATTACGGCGGGCAATATGAGAGTCCGGTTGCACCGTGCGCGTCGTGCCTTGAAGGAAACACTCAAACGCTCATGCTGGCGGTGCCGGGCGCACGATTGCTTCGGGCAATGTGGGCCGCCGGGTGGGCCAGAACGAGGGAATACACGCTCGACTTGCGAACTGTAACGAGGCCGCGATAAGCCCGTCGCCTATGAGGAGAAGACGGTGATAGCGCCGCTTTCCTTGTCGTATAGAGGCCGGGTGGATTTGCCACTACAGCGGATAGTGTTTCGGGACAGATTCCCGGGATGATCCGAGAGGCTGGCTTCAGGAACATCGCCGGGTTGCCAACCCTGCCCCGGAAGACCGCCGCGCTGTAACGCTTCGGGTTCCGATCCGTCTATTAGGATAAGTCAGTTGCTGAACTGCGACTGAAGTAGAGGTGCATGCCGTCACGAGCGAGCGATGGAGATTTACATGATGGCAAGACTAAAGGCGGCCCTGTTCGTATTCCCGAGCGCCTTCGTATCGCTGCCGGCCCTGGCGCAGGCGCCGGCTGATCGGCCGGGTTACTGGCATCCGGACTGGGGATGGGGTCATATGATTTTTGGTTCGCTCATGATGATCTTGTTCTGGGGCGGCATAATCCTGCTGATTATCCTTGCGGTCCGCTGGATAGGCGGCGGGCCCTCCGGTGAACACGCGTCTCCGGCCGCGCGCAAGACGCCGGTCGACATCCTTCAGGAGCGCTTCGCCAGAGGTGAAATCGACAAGGACGAGTTCGAGGAGCGCAAACGGCTTCTGTCGGATTGAACGCGACAATAGCGGGACATCAGCGGATGGCGCGCCGGACCGGCTACGGGACAAGACAACAGTTGAGGAATAGACAATGGAGAAAGTGGTTGAGTTCCCGGATCGCAGTGACAGCTCGGTCGCGGACAGACCGTCCCGCGGTGGCGCGCATATCGACCTTTCGGTAGGCGGCATGACGTGCCGTCATTGTCCGCCGATGGTCGAGAAGGCGCTTGAGGGGATCGATGGTGTCAAAGCGGCGCAGGTGAACCTCTCCTCCGGAACTGCGGCCATCGACTACGACCCCGGTCAAGCCTCAGTCGGCGACCTGGCAAAAGCGATCCGATCCGCCGGCTACAGCGCGGGCACCGCCAAGACGCGTCTCCTGATCAAGAACATGCATTGTTCTTCTTGCGTGACACGCATCGAACTCGCCCTGCGGATGACGCCCGGTGTGGTCTCGGCTCGGGCCAATCTCGGTCCCAACGCGGTCGATGTCGAGTACCAGCCGGAGGTCGTCGATTTCGCCGCGATCCGCAGGGCGATCGAGTCCGCCGGCCACAAGATCGCCGAACCCAAGCCCGCCGAGATCAAAGCCGCCATCGAGGAAGATGCCGATCCGGAAGAAGCGGCGCGCAATCAGGAATACCGTACCCTGATGCGCAAGTTCTGGTTCGCCGCGATCGTTTCGGTCCCGGTGATGGGGCTGAGCTATCCGGACCTGATCCCTGGCCTTCGTGACTGGATGCCGATGGGCAGCGAGACGCGGCGCATCGTCTGGGCGCTGTTGGGCGTGCTGACACTGCCGGTGCTTGTCTGGTCTGGCTCGCAGTTCTTCTCGGGCATGTGGGACGGACTCAAGCACCGGTCCGCCAACATGCACACGCTGATTGCCATCGGCGTCTCGGCGGCCTTCGTCTACTCGGTTGTTGCAGTGGCCTATCCGGCGATGTTTCCGACGGTTGCGTTGGCGGAAGTGTTTTGGGACGTGACGTCAGTGGTGATTGCCCTTGTCGTGCTGGGGCTAGCGCTGGAGTTGAAAGCAAAGGGGCGAACCTCGGAAGCGATCAAAAAGCTGATGAGCCTGCAGGCGAAGACCGCGCGGGTTCTTCGGGACGGCAAAGAGATTGACCTGCCCGTAGAAGAAGTCGTGGTGGATGACATCGTGATCGTGCGGCCGGGTGAGAAGATCCCGGTCGATGGTGAACTGTCCGAAGGGTCGAGCGCGGTCGACGAGTCGATGATCACCGGCGAGTCGATCCCAATCGAGAAGCAGGTCGGCGACGAAGTCATCGGCGGCACGCTGAACAAGACCGGCAGCTTTCAGTTCCGTGCCACCAAGGTTGGCAAGGACACCGCGCTTGCCAGCATCATCCGTATGGTGAAAGACGCACAAGGTTCGAAGGCGCCGATCCAGCGCGTTGTGGACCTGGTCTCGGGCTATTTCGTGCCGACGGTGATGATCCTTGGCATTCTCGCCTTCGTGGCGTGGTATCTGGTGGGTCCGGAGCCCAGAATCATCTATGCGACCATCGTTCTCGTCACGACACTGATCATCGCCTGCCCCTGCGCGCTCGGCCTCGCGACGCCCACCTCGCTGACTGTCGGTATCGGCAAGGGGGCCGAGAACGGCATCCTGATCCGCTCCGGCGATGCGCTCCAAACGTCCGAGAAGCTGGATTCTCTTATCCTCGACAAGACCGGCACCATCACCCGCGGCGAACCGGCACTCACCGACGTGGTTACGGCCGAAGGTTCTGATGAGACGGAGGTCTTGCGTTTAGCCGCGTCCCTGGAGCGCGGCTCCGAACATCCGCTCGGTGAGGCGATCGTCAAAGGCGCGGAGGATCGCGGCATCGATCTGACGAGTGCCGAAGGTTTTGCCGCTATTCCCGGTCACGGTGTGAGTGGCGGTATCGACGGCAAGAATGTGTTGCTCGGTAACGCCAAGCTGATGCGTGATCGCGGCATCGAGATCGATGCCCTGACAGCTGACTGGGAGCGGCTGGCAACCGAGGGCAAGACGCCGATGTATGTCGCGGTCGACGGCGCCGCAGCCGGTCTGGTGGCCGTAGCAGACACCGTCAAGTCGGACTCAAAGGAAGCCATCGATCTCTTGAAAAAGATGGGCATCGAGGTGGTCATGCTCACCGGCGACAACCAGCGCACCGCTGACGCTATCGCGCGCGAGGTGGATGTTGACCGGGTTCTGGCGGAAGTTCTGCCCGACGATAAGGCCCATGAGGTGCAAAAGCTCCAGCTCGAGGGCAAGCGGGTCGGCATGGTGGGTGACGGCATCAACGACGCCCCGGCGCTTGCTCAGGCGGATGTTGGTTTCGCCATTGGCACCGGCACCGACGTGGCGATCGAGGCAAGCGATGTCACCCTAATTAAGGGCAGCCTCATAGGTGTGGTCACGGCCATCGAGATCAGCCGGGCGACGATGAAAAACGTTCGCCAGAATCTCGTCGGCGCTTTCGGTTACAACACCGCCGGAATCCCGGTAGCTATGGGCGTGCTGTACCCGTTCTTTGGGCTGCTGCTGTCGCCCCTGATTGCGGCTGCAGCGATGGCGTTCAGCTCGGTGACCGTCGTCACAAACGCCAACCGCTTGCGCTTTTTCGAACCGAGGAGGGCCGTCAAATGACGCCGGATCGCTGGATCGTTCTTATTGGCGGGCTCGTGCTCGTTGCCTTCATCGTTTGGTTCTTCTGGCTGAAGCGCGCCAAGGGCGTGCGAGCGGCAGAGACCTCCGGCGGGCACCAGGAAGTCATGGTGCTGGTCAAAGGCGGCTACACGCCCGACACCATCATCGTCCGGCACGGCAAGCCGGTGCGCCTTAACTTCCGGCGCGAGGAAACCGCATCCTGCTCGGAGAAGGTCATCTTCGCCGATTTCAATAAGAGCGCCGACCTGCCGACCGGCGAGACGGTGCGCGTCGAGTTCGTTCCCGATACGCCCGGAGAGTACGAGTTCGCCTGCGCAATGGGCATGTTCCGCGGCAAGCTGGTTGTTGAATAGGGAATGGCATGATCATCGGCAGCGCCATGGAAGCCTTGGTCACTTGGACCATCGTCGGTCTCGAACTGGCGGCGCTCGCGGTCATTGCAGGCGGATTTGCGTGGAGCGCCGGGAAAACGTTTGTCGTTTACATCCGTGACAGAACGGAACAGCGCTACCCTTCATTTCGGCGGGAGCTGGGCCGCAGCACGCTGATCGCGCTCGAGCTTTTGGTGGCTGCCGACATATTGCGTTCGCTCGTGCTTGAGCCATCGCTATCGAACATCGCGGTTCTCGGCGCCCTTGTCGCCATCCGCACCTTTCTCAGCTTCTCCATCGACGTGGAACTGGACGGCTGCTGGCCTTGGGAGCGGGCGAAAGCTCGTCCACAAGGGGCGGCGGAGCAGGGGACACTATGAGTAACCGATCGACGCAATCCCATCCACGGTTCTGGCGTTCGCGCGCCGGTATCGTCCTTCTCGTTTTTCTGGGGATCGCTGGCTTCCTTCTGCTCTATGAGCATCGCGCCCATGTGTTCACGGGAAGCGGCATACTCATCGGCCTGCTCGTCTTTTGTATCGGCATGCATCTCTTCATGCACGGTGGGCACGGCGGCCATGGCGGTGGTCATGGTCACGACGCACCGACAAATCCGGACGAGGACTAACCATGGAAACAAGCTCCTACGGTCTATGGCTTCTGGTCGTCATTAACTCCGCGATTTTCATTCTGTTTGCGTTCAGCTTCTTCAAGCCGAAGACCGGCAGGGACTGGCGGTCCTTCGGCGCTTTCAGCGCTTTCCTCGTCGCGCTCTTCACCGAGATGTACGGCTTCCCGCTCACCATCTATTTCCTGTCCGGCTGGTTGCAGACCAATTACCCCGACATCGACTGGCTTGCCCACGATTCCGGCCATCTTTTGGAAATTCTGTTCGGCTGGAAGGGGAATCCGCATTTCGGGCCGTTTCACCTACTGAGTTTTGTCTTCATCGGCGGCGGGTTCATTCTGCTCTCGGCCGCTTGGCGCGTCCTCTATCAAGCGCAGCGGTCCGGAGCGCTGGCGGAGACCGGCCCCTATGCCCGCATTCGCCATCCGCAATATGTCGGCTTCGTCCTGATCCTGATCGGTTTCCTATTCCAATGGCCGACCATCCTCACCCTCGCAATGTTTCCGGTGCTGCTCGTCATGTACTGGCGCCTTGCTCTACGGGAGGAGCGGGAGGTTGAAGCCGAGATGGGTGACGCCTATCGACGCTACGCTGCGCGGGTGCCCCGCTTCGTGCCGCGCCTGCAAGGCATCTTGGGCAAGTCGGCCGCCGAACAGGACCGGCCATGAGGCGAACCTGTTGTAAGCAGTAATGCAAGGGCGGCGACACGGAAAGGATCGATAGGAGTGACGTCTGCGACAGTTGATAGCCCATCTTCGGGTTCCGATTCTTTGGAGATCAAACGGCGCGATTTTCTCTACGTTACGGCCGGCGCCATGGCGACGGTCGGCACAGCGGCTGCCCTGTGGCCGTTTATCGACAGCATGAATCCGTCGGCGGACGTTCTTGCCCTGTCATCGACCGAGCTCGACCTCGCTCCCATCCAAACAGGACAGCGCATCACCGTGGTGTGGCGGGGCCAACCGGTGTTCATCGTCCGCCGCACCGCCGATGAGATCGCACGCGCCAGGGCCGATGACGGCAACCCGGACCTGATTGATCCGATGGCGGATGCCGCGCGTGTGCAGCGGCCGGAATGGCTGATCGTCGTGGGTGTCTGCACACATCTCGGCTGCGTGCCACTCGGACAGAAATCGAGTGATCCTCACGGCAAATACGGGGGATGGTTCTGCCCCTGCCACGGGTCCGTTTATGACACGTCAGGCCGCGTCCGGCGGGGACCGGCGCCGCGCAACCTCGACGTCCCGCCCTATACGTTCCTGGACGACTTGCGCGTCCGGATCGGATGAGACGGGGACCGGACACTCCGCGGATGGTTGCGGCGGAATTTTCCAAATTCCTGTACGGCGAAAGGGAGACAGAACCCCTCGAGCAAGTCCAGCAACACAGAGGACTTGGCGCCAATTGCAGGGCGAGGTTGGTAAGCCGGATCGCTTCCCACGCGGCATGCCAGCGTCGCGGCTTTAGCACCGCTAAGTGCCAAGATACTCCATCGACTCACAATGATCGGAGTTCCCAACAACCAGAAGGGCGGAATTAAGAATAGCATGGCCAACCGGGTCAACAGGAAAGGAAACTTAGCGCTCCTCGATCCGGGGGCTTCTTGCCTGCTGTTCATCGATTTTGACGAAACGTCGCCGGGCATAACGCTCGAAGCGCCAGTCGTGAGCACCACCCACCAAGAGGTTTTGAGCAAAGCGGTCGAGCTTTCCATTCCCGCCTTTGTTTCTTTTATGGCCAGTAAAGAGCATGAACACTCGAGCTCTCCGCTGGATCTCCTCATACTGAAAGAAGCCCGATTGCAGCGATCAGTCATCAATCCATGGAAGGATGACCGTCTCTGCCAAACGATCTCCGAACAGCGGCGACATTGCCTAATTCTCGCGGGTGGGTGGCCGGAGGGCTCTTTGGCTCAAGCCGCCCTCGGCGCATTGGGAGAGGCATACGACGTCTATGTTCTATTCGATTTATGCAATGGACTTCTCGACTTGCAAAACTCTCCGGTTGCAGCCCGATTGATGCAGGCCGGTGTCGTTCCTCTGACAGCGCGTCAGCTCATCCTTGAATGGACCGACGCAGCGGGGATTACTTAAAAGTCACTATCTAAACCCTCTCAGCCACGAAGTTAAATTACTGACCGCGACCTTAAGGAATGCGGCTTACCCAAAGGGCCCACTGTCGCATCATCTCACCCGCCTAGTCGCCAGACATCATTCATCTGAGCCCCGACTCCGCGCGGTCGTCGCTCATCCAGGACATGATCCCTCAGCCCTGCGCAAGATTTTTGGCCGGTGAGGGCGCCGCGAGCCTGCTTGTCGCTGCTCCCTGCGCGGAGGGTGCGCCCTTCCCCAAAAGTAAAAGTCCTGTTCCAGCCGGGCGAAGCCCGGCTTCCCGGAAAGCAAAGGGGCCGGAGCTTCTCCTCAAAACTTCAACCTGAAGGAGACTGGCTTATGACCCAGCACCAGACCCCACGGCACGAAATCGGGGAGACCGTGCATCTCCCGCTTTCCAAGCTCGTGATGTCCCGCGAGAACCCGCGCAAGACCAAGCCGAATACGGCGGACGACCTCTTGGTCGCGTCGATCCGTTCGCGTGGTCTTCTGCAAAATCTCGGTGTGCGTCCGTCCGACACCAGCGCCGGCAAGTACGAGGTCCGCTACGGCGGACGGCGCCTTGCGGCGCTCCGCCTGCTGACCAAGGAAGGCCATTTCACCAAGACGCAAGAGTTCCCGTGCCGGATCGTCCCCAGCGACGACGCCGACGCTTCCGAAGAAGCGCTCGCGGAGAACATCGTCCGTGAAGCCCTGAGCCCGATTGAGAACGCCGGTGCAAAACTCCGCCACTGAAGCGGCCGGATGACCCGGCTGTTGGCCGGAGCAAAACTCCGCCAGTGGTAGCCTTCTGGCCTTTGGCAGAGGGCGGGGATGAAGGGCGTGGAACTATATGGACGGGTCAGGCGAGCGGTTTTCGTCGAAGGCATGAGCCGGCGCGAGGCTGGCCGTGTTTTCGGGATCGACCGCCGCACGGTCGAGAAGATGCTGCGGTTTTCGATCCCGCCCGGATATCGGCGCAAGAAGCCGGTTCGCCGTCCGAAGCTCGATCCGTTTGTCGAGGTTATCGACCAGATCCTGACGGAAGACAGCGGTCGACCAAAGAAGCAGCGCCACACCTCGAAGCGGATCTTCGAGCGGCTGCGTGACGAGCGCGGCTACACTGGCGGCATCACGATCGTGAAGGACTATGTCCATGCCGCCAGGCAGCGCCAGCGCGAGATGTTCGTGCCGCTGGCCCATCCGCCGGGCCACGCCCAGGTCGACTTCGGCGAAGCGCTTGGCGTGATCGGCGGCATCGAGCGCAAGATCCATTTCCTGGCGATGGACCTGCCGCATTCCGACGGCTGCTTCGTGAAGGCCTATCCGGCGGAGACGAGCGAGGCGTTCTGCGACGGGCATGTCTCGGCCTTTGCGTTCTTCGGCGGCGTTCCGCTTTCCATTCTCTACGACAATACGAAGATCGCGGTCGCCCGCATTCTTGGCGACGGCACCCGCAAGCGCACGCGTATCTTCTCGGAACTGGTATCCCACTATCTGTTCGAGGACCGCTTCGGGCGGCCCGGCAAGGGCAACGACAAAGGCAAGGTCGAGGGACTGGTCGGCTATTGCCGCCGCAACTTCATGGTGCCGCTGCCGCGCTTTGCCAGCTTCGGCGACCTCAACACCTGGCTGGAAGACCAGTGCCGCCGGCGCCTGAACGACAGGCTGCGCGCTCATGACGAGACGATCGGAGAACGCCTCGAACGCGACCGCGCTCACTTCCAGCCTCTTCCGGCCGTGGCCTACGATGCCTGCGACAAGCGCGCTGCCCGGGTCAGTTCGCTGTCACTGGTTCGCTACCGCGGCAATGACTACTCCGTCCCGACCGCCTACGGCCATCGCGACGTTCTCGTGCGCGGATACGTCCATGAGGTGGTGATCGCGTGCGGCGCCGAGATCATCGCCCGCCATCACCGTTCCTGGGAGACGGAGGACTTCATCTTCGACCCGCTTCACTATCTGGCGCTGATCGAGAAGAAGACCAATGCGCTCGACCAGGCAGCTCCGCTGGCCGACTGGGATCTGCCAGAAGACTTCACCACGCTGCGCCGGCTCCTGGAGGCCCGGATCGGCAAAAAGGGCAAGCGCGAGTTCGTTCAGGTTCTGCGCCTGCTCGAGACCTTCACGCTGGACGACGTCCATGCCGGGGTCCGTAGCGCGCTGGAACGCGGCACGATCGGGTTCGACGCGGTCAAGCATCTCGTACTTTGCCGGATCGAGCGGCGGCCGCCGCGTCTCGACATGGCGGTCTATCCGTATTTGCCGCAAGCCCGGGTCGAGGTGACGTCAGCCCGGAGCTACATGAGCCTTCTGGCCGGAGCCGGATCATGAACGAGACGCCGCAACTGCTGCTGTCCCATCATCTGAAGGCGCTTAAGCTGCCGACCTTCCTGCGCGAATATGACAAGCTGGCCCGGCAGTGCGCCGCCGAAGGAGACGACCATACGCGCTATCTCCTGCGGCTTGCCGAACTCGAACTGATCGACCGCGAACGGCGCATGGTGGAGCGGCGGATCAAGGCGGCCCGCTTCCCGACCGTCAAGAGCATCGACAGCTTCGACTTCAACGCCATCGCCTCGCTGAACAAGATGCTGGTGATGGAACTGGCGCGCTGCGACTACGTCAATCGCAACGAGAATGTCATCGCCGTCGGCAACAGCGGCACCGGCAAGACCCATGTCGCTCTCGCCCTTGGACTGGCTGCCTGCCAGAAGGGAGTGCCTGTCGGCTTCATCACCGCATCCGCCCTGGTGCACGAACTCCTCGAGGCGCGTGACGACAAACGACTGCTGCGGCTGCAGAAGCAACTGGCCAGGGTTCGGCTCCTGATCATCGATGAGCTTGGCTATGTGCCGCTGTCGCCGACAGGAGCCGAGCTGCTGTTCGAAGTCTTCTCGCAGCGATACGAACGCGGCTCGACCATCGTCACGTCGAACTTGCCCTTCGATGAATGGACCAGCGTCTTCGGTTCCGAGCGACTGACCGGCGCGCTCCTCGACCGGCTCACCCACCACGTCCATATCCTCGAAATGAACGGCGACAGTTATCGTCTCGCGCAATCCCGCAAGGCTGCCAAGCCGCTGCGTGATCCAGAAACAGACTGATCCTCAACCCAGCAGCACACCGTCATGCGAAGGGGCCCGATCGGGCCCCTTCGCATGACGTCGTCTGGCACATATTTGCTCCGGCCAACTGGTGCATATTTGCTCCGGCGTTGACACCTTTCAACGTCCGTGGAACGCCCGTCTCGGTCTGGGTAGCCATGAAGGTGTGCGCCGCGAGCACTGGACGAGGGTAAAGGCTCTCAACAGACGTATCGCAGGTGAGCTGGATGACGAGTACGACACGCTTCGTCCGATTGCGGACCTCGTGGCGCGGCTGAGCGAGTCGATATCCCGGTTCCTTGACTCACCTACCCGGTGGACACGAGAGCCGGAAGACGAGAGCGAGGCCGAGGCCGCAATCGCAACTGTGCGACGGGCCGTGTTCAATGACCTCCACGACTTCGTCGCCGGGCGCATGATCGGGGCGCATCTGCCGAACTGGCGCGAGGCGTACGAGCTTCGCGGCCGTGGTTCCACTTTTGACAGAGCCCGTGAAATCCGCGGCATCTACGAAGCAGCCGCGCCCGTCCCGACTGCGGTGGTAACGCAACCTTCCGCCGAGTTCCTGCGCGACATACGGGCGCTCGTCACGCGGTCCATCCAGGACAATGGCGGCGAACTGAGCATGTCGTCAGTCGCCTGATACATCCTCTGACGCACCCGCCGGGATATTGCTGACGGCGCGCCACCACGGCGCGCCGTTCGCATTCCTGCCTGATTTACGCTGATCGGTGGCGGTAGCCTCGGCCGCCGCTGTCCCGAAGCTCATCACGCTCCTTATCCATTCAGCGGACCACGACCCGGCCTTTCATCACCGGCAGCCTGGGGCCGGCGGCCGTCGCCGCAAGCGGTTTTTTCCCCGCCCTGGCGGGCTTCCTCGCGCGCCAAAAAACCGCTTGGCGTCTCCGTCCCTGCACCGGCCCCGGTTCGACTGCCGTGAAAGGCCGCGAGGGTCGCGGCCTCAATGACTGAAAGGAGCCACTAAAATGAGTATTCAATCCATACAACTGGCCGATCTCAGGCCGCCCGCGCACAATCCGCGCCGCGTCATCGCCGACGATGCGCTGGACGAGCTGGCGGCGAGCATCCACAGCGACGGGCTGCTGCAGAACCTCGTGGTCGCGCCGTCACGCGGCAAGACCTACAAGGTCATCAGCGGCGAACGGCGTTTCCGCGCACTGTAGCTGCTGTGCGAGCGCGGCGACATCGACGAGAGCTTCGAGGTTCCCGTCGAAATCCGCAGCAAGCTCAGCAAACGCGACAAGCTGCGCATCGCCACCGTCGAGAACGTGCAGCGCGAGAATCTGGCCCCGATAGACGAGGCCGAAGCCTTCGCCGAACTGGCGCGCAACGGTGTTGCGCTCGACGATATCGCGGCCGAGACCGGCAAGTCGGTCGATACCGTGAAACGCCGTCTGGCAATCGCGGGGCTGTGCGACGAGGTCAAACAGGAGCTGAGCGAGAACCGCATTTCGCTTTCCGTGGCCGAGATCATGACGCTGGGCTCGCATGACCGGCAGCGCGGCATAGACTCCGCAACGAGAAATGGCGTTCGCGGTCCTTCGAAAGGATGCTTGGATCGCGTTAGACTTCTATGCCGCAGCTTGGAAAAGGCCCTGCTGATATCGTTGGTTGCGGGCCCCCGCAACCACTTTCGTTATAACTCCATAGAATGCGAGATATAACAATCACTTAGGCCGCCGCGAGGCGGCCTTTGCTTTGTCCGCTTCCCCGTGACCTGCCACTAAACTTTCATCCAGCGGCGACTGGAACTCTATTGCTGTTTACACCAATCGGCGCGAGTTGAGCAATCACATGACGCGCGGGGCTGTCATCTCGTGCAGCGCGGCGGGCGATTGCTTCGACTCGCTCACTCACTCGACATGTATGGTGACGTCATAGCCCAGCGAGCGGAGCGCTTTCGATGTGCGTCCGTTTCTCGGAGGAAACCGATCAGGTAAAGCCCAACCCACGAGTTCCCCGAGGGCACTTATCCCAAGGCCATCGATTTTCCACTTCGGATCGGTCACTGCTTGCCAGAGACGCTCAGGTAGCTGTTCGTTTGACCCCCCATACAGTACGTGTTGGAGCAGGTCGCTGACACGGGCACCGCCAGACGAACGGTCATTCCAGATGCGCTTTGAAAGCGCGGCGACTTTCTCTGGTATCGTATAGGGGGTGCTATCATCGGCGAGGCTCACCGCCTTGTTCGGAACCCGTCGCGCGTAATCCTTGATCGCGTGCACGCCCAAGCAGATGTCCTGGAACTCTGCATGCGTCATTGATCCAAGACGTTCCGCCGTCAGCGAGGAACGAAGAAGGGGGGCCGTGATGTTTAGCATCTCATCTTCGTTCGATGGCGCCGTTGGCAACCTCCGCCACCAATCTATCGCCTCAAAGAGAGCCCCCTCCCGACGCCCCTTGTTCAGCTCATAGAACGCGGCGTAATTGGCTTTTCGCCCGTCGAAGGTGCGCTGGTAATAGTGCGCGTGGAGAAACTGATCTGTCTGAGCCCCGACGGGAGCAGACTCGCTGATCCATGCGGGCCGGTTTTCAGGAAGGCTGATTTTCGTCCCGATGTTGCGAAGATCCTGAAGTGTTGAGTGCCACTCTTCGAGGAAGGCCTGGCGTCTCCTATCGCTGGCACTCTTCGGGGCGGTTTGTACGAGGCCTGACCATTTCGTAAAGCTTGGACTCGCCCAGAAGCTCTTGGGATCCGGCATCGCTGCAGCCAAGGCTTTCGCCCGTTGGGTCATCTCGCGAATTAATTCCTCTGTCAGCGGGGTTGAGTGCGCGTCAAGCGTGGCAAACAGATCAAGAAGATCGCTACCCATTTCGTCGGAGATCTCTTCCTCAGAAAAGAAGCATCCGGCTTCGACATTCTTGTACCACGCGCTGCCGGTCAGATTGGCAGAGCCAATGTACGTACCCACTCCGCGCCACCAGATGACCTTGGCATGGTGATGTTGGACGAGACGGCATACGAAGTTCGGAGATTTCTTGCTCAGGAAGCTTGCGAGGATCGGTACGCTAACTGCGACGCAATCATCCAGCCGGCCATAGAATTTGAGCGGAATCTTATTTTGCCAGCACCAGTCAAAGAGCAGAGAGGCGTCCGTAGCATATGCCACGGCGGCCAGAACCTCCTCGGTATCGCGCGAACAGTTTTCGGTGATATTTCGGAGGTAGTGGCCATTGATGCCGCCCATTATGAGTCGCATGGGCCGGGCCCCTTCTGTTTCGACTTCGGACGACAGCTCACACTGATACTCGTTGTGATGAGGTGTGTAGCTCTGCCGTCCATCGTCGCTCCAATTTAGCTCCAATCCGTTGCAATGAACCGCTTCAAACCGGATCAAGCGAGATTAACCTCGAATACAACACCCACGATAGGCATGTGGATGAATGCGGTTTGCACGGATTTGCTAGTCGCCTGGGTAACCATTTGGCCATAAAGCCTGAGCTGAGGTGTGAACTCTTGAGCCTTCTCTAGCCACGTATCTGGTGCGCCAGGGAAGGTCTTGTGATCGAAGATCACGAAGCCGTTGTCGGTCTCTAATAAGAGGTCGATGCGGCCGCTGGCGCGCTGATCGCCGATACGGCTGAACACCGGCACCTCTTTGTGTCGTCGGGCTTGTGGCCAGCGGTCGGCAACGAATCGCTCGAGGCGATCACTGGCCTCGATCAATGATGCAGGCTGCATGGCGCCGCTCACTCCCCACCGATCGAGAATGTCGCTCGCCATCACCTCGCGCTCCGCTAGCGGTCGGCTGGTGCGATCGGCTGCCAGAAATCCGTGAACCGCTTCGCCCAAAAGGCGCATATCCGGACTTCCGGTTATGGGGAGGCGCGAACCGATTTCGATGGGTGCCTCCGCTACGCCCGAGCTGCTGACTTCACCCTCAACCAGGAGCGCGCTTGGTAACAGCCATGCTGGTGGGTACTTGGGTGGATCGCCCGTGAGAAGGGGAGGCCCATACCAGGCGATCGCCTCGGTTCCGCCTTGCGGGATCGCCGGTGCAAGCGCGGTCACCGACTCGACGACCATTGTGAAGGTCTGGCCGTCCACGTTCAGTTCGACCTCACCGTTTGCCTGCGGCAGTGTGAGCACCGAAGTTCCGTCATCCCGGGTCAGCAGATCGATCCAGGCTGAAGGCGTTGACGGTCGGGTGGCGAAGACCAAGTAATCGCGCGCTCGGGTCATACCCACATAGAGCAGCCTGACAAGTTCTGCGATCTCGGCCTCCGTTCGGGCCTGGGCCTGCGGGCTTGCCGCCGCCGTCGCATCGAGATGGACGTCCTTGGCCTGATCGCCGTACGGCCAGGGCCAAAAGCGAATCCAGCGTCCCGCCAGCGGATTCCAGGCATCCAGTCCGTCTTCGGGGGCTTCTGAATAGACGCCGAAAGGTGACCGTTTTGCTCCATCCTGAAGGTCAAGCAGGATAACGACGGGCCACTCCAGGCCCTTTGCGCGATGGTACGTGAGAACCCGGACGGCATCGTCACCTTCGAAGGCGGGGCGCTCACCGCCGTTTTCCAAGCCTTTTGCGAAGTGTGCGATGAGCCCCGCGGCAGTCGCCGCGCCCCGCGTGGCGCGGCATGCATCCTCGTACAAGAGCGCTACCTTCCGCAGGGCGTCCAGATTCGCTAAGCGTTCGCCTGCGCGGTCCCACCGCCGAACGAGCTGATCGATACGGGCCGCCGCGATGGCCGTCTCGAGTGCTTCGGCAGGCGTCAAGTGAGCCAGGTTACCGCGTTGCTCATCAAGGGCGACGACTGCTTCGCACCGGGCCTTTAGCACATCTGCGCCTTCGGTCAGCCACACGGCCAGCCAGTCGTCGTTTCCTTCAATGAAGTGCGCAAGCTCGGCGATCGCGAGCGTGTCCGCCGGGTCAACCAGGTAGCGCAAGGCGGCAATCGCCAAGACCGCTTCCGGTGTGTCGAGCAGACCATCTCTCGGCATGGCCGCGAGAATGCCGCGTGCGCCAAGGGCATCGGCTACGGTTTTGCACCGTTCGTTCTGGCGACAAAGAACCGCGATATCGCTTGGCTTCAGTGGTCGAGTGGTGCCGTCGGCGCGATTGACAACCGGAGTGGCTTCGGGTGCTGCCAGCAGCGCGTGGATGCGCCCCGCCATAGCTTCCAGTGCAGTCGGCCAGCTCTTACCCTCCAGCATCCAGTGATGAAGGGCTGGACCAAAGCTCGGCGGTTCGTCTCGATGGATCTTTGGGATCACCACCTTGTCCGCCGGTACGCCCTTTGGCGGAAAGGCCAAGGCAAACACGGAGTTCGTGAACCGCACGAGGTCAGGCCGTGAACGCCGGGAGGTATCGAGCATCTCCTCCCCACCTCCCGTGGCTGGTCTGATTTTCTCGATAACAGCATTTACAAGTGCCGGATCAGTCTGCCGGAAACCGAAGATGGCTTGCTTCTGGTCGCCGACCCAGAGAGAGCGCTTGACCGCTTTGGCCAACTCCAGAAAAACCGCCAGCTGGATGGGGCTGGTGTCCTGAAACTCATCCACCATTAGAAGGTCGAAGCGTTCGCGCATGCGGGCGCGAATGTCAGGTTGGCGCAGCAGATCAAGTGCAAGCGCTTCCTGATCGGTGAAGTCGAGCAGACCGCGCTCCCGCTTGAACTCTGAGAAATGGTCCAGTGCCTCTGCCGCACAGGCAAATGTGAGTTCGATGAACATCCGGATATCAGTGTGAAGACGCGGGTGGCCCGGATGACGCGCGGCGATGTCTCGCACCTCCTGGAGGAAGGGCTCCGACGCCTTCGCGGCCTTGAGCTTCGACAACCGAGCCCACGCGTCCCATGCCAGGGGTCTGCCGCTCGCCATCTGTGAGGCCGCCGTACGCAGCACACTCAGGGATCTTGCTGTTGTGCTCGTTGAATCCCCGCCGGCTTCGATGTCAGCGATGCATTTCCGAACGGCTGTTAGCAAAGCATGATTCAGCTCATCGGCCGTCGCGGAGTTCGCGGCGGGCATGAGAAGTGGCTCCATCCCCTGCCAGGACTTGGCTGCAAAATCGGCGAACTGCTTTGCGTCGAGCCCGCTACCGCGAGCCAAGCGAACGATCTCAAGTACGGTCGTGGGCCAGTCATCCTGGCGCAGTCGTTCGGCGATGGGATCAATGCGATCAGAGAACTTCTGTATGGCCTCCTCGGTCGCCAGGCGAAACAAGGAGTCAGCCATTTCAGGGGCGATCACCTCAGCGACCGGCGACAGGCCTCCATCGATCGCGAAATCTCCGACGAGGCGCCCGCACACGCTGTTCACTGTGCCAACCAAGCCCGCCAAGGCGGATTGAGCGGCATCGGCGTGCCCTTCTTGAATGAGACGGGCGCGCACTCGCTCCAACAGCTCGGACGCCGCCTTGACCGTGAAAGTCGTCGCAATGATGCGGGCGGTCGACATCGCGCTTTCGGCAGCCTCAACGTACTCCGTACTCAATCGCCAGGTTTTGCCCGTGCCTGCGCCAGCGCTCACAACGGAGATCGGCCCCATACCATTCATGATCGACCTCCCTTGATCGAGGCGCCGCACAATGGGCGGTAGTCACAGAATCGGCAGCCGGGTTCGACCTGAGGCATCGGATCAACGTCGGCATCGTCGGGACCTGGCTCGACTCCTCGGACCAGGATTTCACCTTGCTCCAGCTGTGCCATTCGATGATCGTAGGCGTGCTGGAGCACGTACCACGTCTGCTTGAGATCGGAGCCGGGCACATGGTGAGCGGCCGGGAATGGATGCGGGCTCGTGAAGAGCAAGGTCTGCTGCCGCAGCATGAAGTACCCGGCGCCGATCGCCCTGCGGCCGGCCTGCTCCTCAAGCCAAGCGTATGCGGCCAACTGAAGAGCGCGGCCCTCCTGTATCTCCTCTCGACGATATTTGTCCCGCCTCGACCATTTGAGATCGAGAACAACGGATCTGCCGTTTGCATCCTGAAGAACGAGATCGAGGTAACCGCCAAAATCCTGGCCCGGCGCCAAGCTCACGACGACCTCTTCCTCACATCCCCTGACGGTCAAGCCGGCATCGGAAATCATCTGGACCAGCAGGCGGATTGATGAGGACACGCGCGCTTTGGCTCGTTCATACTCGACGGCATAGCCTGGCCTCAGCAACGGAGCGGCGATTGTGAGGGCAAGGCTATCGAATAGCCGTGCAGCCTCGTTTGCCGCGTCATCCGGCAGCCAATTCTTTCGTTGAGCAAAGAGATGCTCCACGACAGCATGAGCGAGAACACCAACAAGCTGCTCGTCGTCAGGCAGCACATTGAGTACGCTCGGGCGAATTCTTGCTCCGTACTGCAGCGCCCACGCAAGCGGGCACTCAATCAAGGTTTTGATGCTGGTGATCGATTCCATAGATCTGCGCGAGAGCGCGCACGCGGACAGCGTCCACTTTCGCCTGGGAGAGGGTAGGGGCATCGGGCCAACGGCTTGCCGCTTGATCACGCGATCGGCCAGCTGCGCTGTGCCAGCCACGGTAATCGATCGAGCCGGAAACCTTGCCTTCCCAACGGCTCTTAGGGGTTCTAATTGCGCAAAAATTTCATGCCACAAAGGATGTGCCTCGGCAGCTTCACCACGGAGTTGACGGGGCATTACGAGGATCGCCCGCGATCGGACATTGAAGAGTGCTTGTCGCCAGCTGGCGGCCTCACGCAGGATCATGTCCTCGGCTGGCTCGATGCGGATATCGGCGGTGGCGAGTGCCGCAAGCTCGACATCAGACCATGGCAGTCGCGGAGGCGGTGTAATTTCGCCGGCAAACCCCCACCAGACGAGGGAATCGGTCATGCCCCAGAGCTGTCCAGGCTGATCAACGATAGACCAAGGGGCCGCCTCCTCGGTTGCTACTGGCGCAGCCGCGCCTTCGGCGGTTACAGCATCGATTAAGCGGCCAAGCTGGACCGGGGCAACACGAGGCGACCCTAGGGCCGCGATCGCCTCGCTGAGGGCGACCGCGTGCGAAGCCGCCGTCAGAAACAGAGGGTCGTCGTCACTTTGGGCAATGCCGGCTGACCATTGCGCAATGCGACGGCACACGCCCTGTACCACCTGCACAGGAATTCCATCGGTGCGTCGAAAGCGCTGGGGTTCAAGCCAAAACCGCCATTCCGCTTGAGCTTTCTCAATTTCCTTTTTGACCGTCGGATCGTCCAATCCGTCGTCCCGCTTCCACCCCGTCAAGTCGTTCACGCAGGTCTGCCAGGCATCGGTCCATAGTTCTCCCCCGATGCCTGGCTCGTTCATCAGAGCTTGCGCGAATCTGCGGGACACAAACCGGGGAAGAGGGCAGCGCGGCAGGCTCAGGAACTCGAGGATCCTCGCAGGCTCAATGGGATCCCATAAGATTTCCAGTGCCAAAGGCAGGACCTGGAGGGCGCTGCGCTGTGCGGAAGACTCGGTCCAGCCCGGACGCGGCAACCCTAGCCTTTGACATGCTGCATCCAGGGCGGGGCATCCTGTTCCGCGGATGATGACTGTTTCGCCGTTGTCTCCCGAGGCAAGCCAAGCCGCCACTGCGTCAGCGGCTTGCCACTCATCGTCAGCGTCAAGGACGATAAGACTTCCATCTCCTGCGAATTCAGAAGCCTTACCCCCGTTTAGCGATCTCTGGATGGCCGCGAGATCGGAGTCCCCCATGGGCTTGGGCGCTTCCAACGCCTGAATGTCGACGCCTTTGGCCCGCAACTCAGTCAGCAAGCGTCGCCAGAGCGGAGGAAAGCGTTCCTCCGGTGACGTCACTTCGATTCGTTTGATCGGCAGATCGGCCCCATCGCGCAGACCATCCAAGATGGCCTGCAGCCTCTCACCCAGGCTTGTGCCCAAAGGGAGGCCATTGGCGGCCTCCAAGGATGCCATCGTGTCAAGGCGGGCTCCCCCACCGTCGATTGGCTGGCCATGCCAGCCGGCGGCGTAAAGCTCATCACGCCAAATGAGCAACTGCTTGGCTGTCGACCATGCGTCACGCGCGAAGGAGCGAGAATAGAAGCGGGCTCCGTCATCGAGTCCTCGCAGCCGTCCCTGGTACCGCGCAATGCGAACAGCCGCGGGCGTGCTGGGGCCGGCGAGCCCGAGGGGAGCCTCAAGAAGGCCAAGGAGGCCGTGCGGGCCGACAACGGGTTGACCTATCGCCGCCGCTGACGCCGTTGCCGTTAGGGGGTGGCAAGGGCCATCAAGCTTCCATCCGAAGATAATCTGCATAGACGCCCCCCCATTCTTGAGGCAGATGTGCGGGCGAACCCACTCCGCTCATAAAAGTGAACTATATCAACTCGGCAAATGACCCGATTCGGATCGTAAATCGGTAACTGAGATGCCGGTCTTCCTTGATCGCGTCAGCAACTTCGACCTCCAGTAACTTGTCTCTTATCAGACGCCCGATCCTGTCTTGTGTGTAGAGAATCGTTAGCTGGATCCCTATTCGACAAGAGCCTTGAAGACGGCGTCCGACCCGTCCTTGTAAAACTCGATGCTGATCTTCGTCCAAAGCTCGTCGGGAAGATCGTTCAGCTGCCGGCGTGCGGAAACCGGCATCAGAAGGGTCTGAGCTTGCTTGTCGATAGCGAGCTCGGCGATCCTGACTGCGTTCGGGATCATTTCGATCGAGCCCCCGAGATTCAGAGCGCCCACGACCATCGTTCCCCCTCGCGTGTTTCGGCCGAGCACGGCGCCGCAGAGGGCGACGAGCACGGGCACGCCGAGGCCCTCGCCGGACTTGTCCGTGTCCAGGGGCCGCATCTGGATGGTGAACTCCTCTTCCCGCGGGTTGCGGTCGCCCACCAGCTCTTTCGCCCTCGTGTACAGGTTCTGTTCGCCGACGCGGACGCTCTCGCGAAACGCCGGCGGGGTCGGCTGATTGAGAATTCGCACGCCACTACCCGGACCGCAGGTGACCTCGATGCGGTAGAGGCCGGGGCCGGTCTCGGACGTGCCGAGACTGACACCCCAAACCTGGCCCGGTGGCAGAGGATCACTCTCGATCGCTTCGTCGCTGTGGAGCTCAGGCGTTGCGACGAACTGCTCCACGCCCTCGGGCCCGAGAATGTAGCTGAAGTGTGTGTTCCGGAACTCGCTTTTGAAAACGCGTCTCTGCTGCTCCTTCACGCGGCGCCGCGCTTCGAGCGCGATCCGGACCATCCATTCCAGATCTTCGTCGGAGATCGGCATCTCGGGATCGGGGAAGAGCAGCTTGGTCAGGCCGCTGACCGTCTTGTTGACCGCCTCGATGTCGCGACCGCTGAGCGCGCCGCCGAGATGGACGCGCCCCTGCATGAACGAGATTCTGTTGCCGCTGCGGAGCCGGCTCCAACCCTCGCTCAGGAAGTCGCTTACGAGCCCGAAGTGGTCCGTGAGGTGCTCGCTCGGCTTCAGCTTCGGGTAATCCCAACCCGGCGCGTAAGCGTGAATGCGGTCCATGAAGGCGGTGTCGTCGCGCATCTCCGGCGGCATCGGGCTCAGCAGATGGCCGATTTTCTGCTGTTGCTCCACATCCACGTCGAGGTTGCCGACCATTACAATGCTGCCTTCGGCGCGGATGTTCTCCTTGGCCCGGCTGAACTGGCCTGAGGCCATGTAGCCCTTCATGATGTTCACGCCGTCCTTCTGATCGAAGGAAATACCTGATACCTCATCGAAGCAGACGACGTCGTACTGGCAGACTAGGCCGCGTTGCCCGGTCGCGTTGTTCACGAACATCTTGGCGACAGTCGCCTTGCCGCCGGAGATGAGATGGGCGTAGGGCGATATCTGCTGGAACAAATGGCTCTTACCGGTGCCGCGCGGGCCGAGCTCCACGAGGTTGTAGTTGCGCTCCACGAACGGCACCATGCGGAGCAAGGCGACGCGCTTCGCCCGCTCGCTGAAAGCCGATGGCTCCAGACCGATGGATCGCAGCAGGAAATCAGCCCATTCGGCGGTGGTGAAGGCGCGCCGGCCCTTGATGTAGATGTCCAGGACATCGGACTTTGACATCTGGATCGGCCGCAACGCGTCGACCTTGAAGGGGCGCCCGCCCTTTTCCTGCGCGATGATCCCGTCGTAACTGAGCGTCACTTCGGCATAAAAGCCGTCGGTCAGCATGCGCTCGTTCTCGCGCACCATCTCGTCATCGATGCGGACATCGCGAAGCACGAGGCTTGGCAGCTCGGCGACGTAGCAGTCATTCTTGGCGTCGAGCCGCGCCTTGAGCATGTCGATGATCTTGACCGAT
Source organism: Oceanibaculum nanhaiense (assembly GCF_002148795.1). Taxonomy (NCBI): domain Bacteria; kingdom Pseudomonadati; phylum Pseudomonadota; class Alphaproteobacteria; order Rhodospirillales; family Oceanibaculaceae; genus Oceanibaculum; species Oceanibaculum nanhaiense. Next base: position 54,666 of record NZ_MPOB01000010.1, read on the forward strand.
CCTGTCTCGCGCGCGCGTGCCTTGAAAAGCTCCTCCTCGCCGGTTCGGACGGTGCGGTCCTTGAGCTGCTTCTCAACGATCTGCAGGCCTTCGGCGATCTCTTCCGCGTCGACGCTCGCGCAATAGCGGCCCAGCAGGAACTCGACCACGTAAGTCGGAACCGGGTATTGCCGGGAATATTTCTGCACCAAGTCCTTGCGCACGAGGTAGCCGTCGAAGACGGATGCCGCGAGCTTGTCGAGATGGTCCAATTCCATCGTCATGTTTCTTCTCCGACGGTCGTCGGCTTGTTGTCGAGCACCCGTCCCGTTTGATCGAAGACGACGACCGAGGCCGCAGCACCTTCATGGCTGTCGTCGGACACAGCAAGGCTCGTTTCGCCCGTCGAGCCGAGTTCCTTTGGGGCCGCGACGATGCTTGTCTTGGCCTGCTTCCAGTTCAGCCGCAGATCGACCTTGAGCCCCGAAACATTCGTCTCGACCGCGACCCGGCAACGCATGCCGCGCCAGCTGATCTCGGTGATGCTGGCGGCGACGGCTGCTTCGCCACGCTCGACAATCAGCTCGGGGATCACGCACTCCTGCAGGCTGACGCCGCCATGGGTGTATTCCGTGCTGGCGAGGAATGCGCCGATGCCGGGTGGTGAGGCGATGCGCAGCAACGGATTCCAGTACCAGGGATAGGTCGGCACGGTCGGCGTGGAGCCGCCCTGCACCGCGGCGCACCGCGCCCACTTGGTGGCGACGAGGTACGGCGGCAGATCTACCTTCGGCAGTCCACCGGGCAGCAGCAGCCAGCCGTGATCGGTGACGACGCGGACCGCTCCCCATCCGGCGCTGAGCAAGCCCTCTATGCGGTCGACGATTGCCTCGATCTCCGGATCGAGCTGGCGGATGAGCAGGCTTCCAAGGGAATGTCCCAGTGAGTCGATCTTGCCGATCTCGGCCCACGCGCCGGCCTCGGCGCCGACGGCCATGCGGGCTTCTTCGGCATCCAGCACTTCAACACCCTGTCGCGCCATCGCGTCGCGCAAACGCTGCGCGTTCGCCGGCTTTCCGCTCTCTGCGATCAGCGGGTAGAAGTCCTCGGCGTCGGCGCCGCCCGAGCACGCGCCGTGGGCGGGAGATGCGAGCGGCTTTGCCGTCGCCGTCACGGTGGGGATCGGCGCGACCCGGTGCGACATCCGGGCCTTTAGCCCGCGCGCTTCGAGCCTCTCCAGCAGCATCATACCGAGATCGAGGCGCAGGCCGTCCGCGAAGAGCACGCACGTCTCCCGGTCGGCGGACACGCCAGAGGCCAGCTTTGCGGGGTCGGTGCCGTCCGTCGAAAGGAGCTCCTGGAACCGGCGTGCAGAGCGATCGAGCCAAGGTTCATAAAGCGCCCGCACCACCTTGGTGACGAGGTTGTTCTCATTGCCCGGCTTGAGGCTGGACAGCGCCTCGATCGCCGCGCGATCGCACCGCCAGCCTTCAGAAGCGTAGTCGGCGATCAGTGCTTCGACTGTCGCGCCGCCGAGCGGGCGCCTGGCGGCGCGGGCAAGCCGTCCGAGCGGTTCGAGTGCGACGGCATAGGGGCTTTCGCCGATCTGCGCCCACACCCAGCCGCGCCGCTCCTTGTGTTCTTCGTCGAGGGCGATGATCTTGTCGCAGGCCTGTGCATGGGCAAGATCGACGACCGCTTCCAGCGCGGCGCGCAGCTTGTCTTCCCGCTCGTCGTTCAACCCTGGCCGGCGGGACTGATCGACGAGGCCGAGCAGGTCCTTGGGCCGCGCCTGGCGCAGGACCGCGGAGATGCCCGGATAGAGGTTCGGAGCGTCGCAGAACCGCTGCCACACCTCGTTCCACTTGCCGCCGCCGTGCAGCAGCGCGTCGGCCGCGGCCTGAATCCCGTCCTGATCCGGATCGAAGCCGAACTCGCGGACGCAGACGTCGCGGAAGGTTGCCCAGCGGCCGGCATCGCAGCGGCCCTCGAAGGCCTCCCTGTCGCTCATCCAGGTGAGCAGGTCGCGGATCGGATCGCCGATCGCGAGACGATCGAAATCGTCGGCTTCCAGCCGCCGGCCACGCAATGCCGCAATGGGTTCTTCCGCGAGTAGGGGTAATGCGCGGAGCATCGCATCGCGCGTACGCTGGTCGCGCGCGACATCGAGGCCGAGAGCGTCTTCGGAGGTTAGGATTGCCTCGACAGTCCAGTCCCGCCCGTTCCGCTGATGCCAGACCGCTCCGCGGTACTGAAGCTCAACGAGGGGCATAAGGTGCCGTTCCTTTGCCGGAAAATCGCCGCCGGCGCGAAGGTCCTGCCGCGCGACGTTCGGCAGGTAGAGGATGGGTGCAAGCTCGGGCGCCGGCGAGACGTCCGGCAGCGTCCGCTCGACGATGCATTTGAGCCAGATGACTGGCCCCTGTCGCTCCTCGGGCGCGTAGGGGCCAAGCACGTAGAGTTCCGGCAAGGCCTTCATCAGCGCCGGGAGCAGCGGCTTCCAGTGGCCGTCGGCGTCTGTCCACAGCAGGGCTGCCGGCGGCGCCACGCCGTCCGGCGCGCGCAGGCTCGCAGCGAAGGACGTCTTCAGCGCATCGAGCAGGGTCTCGGGCGAGGCGCTCGTCACGACCTGCCTCCCGTCTCGGCGGCATGGCGGTCGCGCGCCGCCTGCTTGAAGGTGTGGCTGCAGTGCAGGTCGTTCCATCGATTGCCGTCGAACTCCCGGCCGCCAGCGAAATCGACGGCGAGATTGAGATCCTCGGGATCCCAGCCCCAGAACCAGGGATAGTCGTTCCTCTCGCGCTTCGGTTCCTTGCCGCGGTCCTTTTCCCATTTGATCTTCGGTGTCGCGCGCAGGATGCAGGCGGTCTTTGCGCGACCGTTCAGGGGGCGGGCGGTCATGAACGGGCGGATGTTCATCCGCACGCCGTCATTGATATCCGGCTCCCAGCCGATCGGCTGCTCGTGGAGCGGCTTCCAGCGGACGAAGATGTCGTAGGGCGGCTCGCCCTCCAGAATCTTGATCAGCTCCGCGCGTAGGTGCTCGGCATGGGCGAGGCGCGCGTCAGCGCCCTCGACACCGGCCTTCTGCTCGGCACGCTGGCGATCGATCCAGTCGCCGAGATAGGAGTAGATCAGCTTCTCCAGCGTGCGCCGGCCCTCGCCGCCGGGTGCTGTAAGACGATGGTAGTTGACGAGCGCGTGGAACCCGTCCCGCCGGCCATCCCACACGTGCCAGACGAAGGGGCGTTGATGGAATAGCGCGCAATGCTGCTCGAAGAAGCCGTCACGCAGCCAGTCGTCCAGTGTCTTGCCGGCGAAGCCAGCATCGGCCAAGAGGCTCGCAAGCTTGGCTGCTGACCACTCGGCGCCGAAGGCATCGGCGAGCAGAGTGGTCAGCCGCTCATGCGCTGGCGCTTCGCCTTTGGTGGCATTGAGGCATACGATGCCGTCGGAATCGGCATGTTTTTCAAGACCGTCAGATTCAACAGCAGGGCAGCCACTGAAGCTGGAACCAGTTTGGCGCGGCCACTGGTACCCAACAAGTCGTTCTACTGCGACTGATAATGGTGCGTCGGCTCCTTTAGGTTTACCGTCAAATAACCATTGTGTTGGGTCGAAAGAATGAGGTTTAGGAAGCCCATGTGGATATTTCTCGGCAGCTATGCGCTCCCATTTCCGAAGATCAAATGGAATCTTTACGAGTGTTCCATTAGCGACAATGACGTTGTGATCAAGTTCCCTGACAAGATCATGAAATTCTCGACTACTACACAATGCCCACAGGGCCGGTAAAATCTCTTCGGACTGTGGAACGATTGCAGCCAGTGCTTTTTCGTGTCGTTCACCAGTGTATATTGTGGCCTTCAGATCTCTCATCAGGCCAACAGCAATTCCCAATCGGCCCCAAGCCTGTTGGCCGCTTTGATCTTGGTTGTGGATTTGATCGCGCTCAGCCTGCGTCATACCCCGGACACGGTTGGTTCCATAATCCCAAGCAACCACATGTTCGCGACCACCCCAGAGTCTCGTTGACTCGACCGTTCCTTGCTGAAAGGCCCAACCAGACTCTTCCCTTGGGAACTCCCAAAAACATCTCCCATAATGTGGATAGTCTCCAGTTCCCAAACCTAGGTACGATGCGCAATACTTTGACAATCGAGCACCATCAGTCACTTGGTCGATCGAAATTCGATGATCGGGGCTAGCGATCTGGTCGCGCTGGTGAAGGATCGCTGGACGTGCGTTCTGGAGAAACAGCGATTTCTGTTCTGGTGAGCCGCCGTCGCTGGCGTTTGCTCCAAAGAATGCGTGCTCAGCCGTTGGCTTTGCTGATGTGACGATGATCATGGCAGTGAAGGCGCCAGCCGCCTGAGGGCTTTCAAACCCGTGCTCGCCAAGTCGCGCGACAGAATTCAATCTGATTTTGTTGAGGAGGCTTCTGCGAAGGCTCTTATACGTATTCAGGAAAAGCCAATTCTGAGGTGTAACAATTGAAACAGTTCCCTCCGATCCGGAAAGGAAGAGGCAACGCTCGACAAAACACGTTGCAACGTCGGCTTTCGCATTCGGAAAAGTAGACTCGCAATAGCTGCGAAGCAGATCATCCTGCTTGCCCCGGCCAAGATACGGGACGTTTGTGGAGACTAGGGTAAATTGGCGAGCAAGTATCTCCGCGGCCTTCGCCATACCCTGCGCCGCAACCACGATTTCACGCGCTTCGTCCGTGTCGGACGCAGCCAGGATCGACGCGAGAAGCGGCTCCAACTTATCGAAGCCTTCGCGGAAGATATCGGCGCTGGCCCGACGTGGGTCGATCAGGCTGCCAAGCCACGGTGCCTTGGCGAAGAGATCGTAGAGTGCCTCAAGGCCGTTCTTGACCCGCTCTTCCAGCCCGACTGTGAGAAGATTCGTTTCGACGCCGAGCAGGTCTCGTTTCGCCGCCGGGTCGGCTGCCGTCACAGCCTTCTCCGCGAGCCGCAGCCACTCGGCCTTCGTGACGCCGATGGCGAGGCCCGAACAGGCGAGGTTGAGCCTCGGCAGCGGTCGGTAGCCCACCATGCGCCAGGCGGCGAAGGCGAGATTGAAGGCCGCGATCTGCGTGCAGCGCTGGTCGATCTCCAGGCCGAACAGATTGTCGCGCAGCACCGCCTCGACCGCGGCCTCGCGGGTCAGCCCTTCCTGGGCCATGCGGAACGCGACCAGGATCGGCAGGGCGAAGACCAGGAAATGGCCCGAGCCCATGCAGGGGTCGAGCACGGTGATGTCCTTGACCGCCTTGGGCCAGCCGTCAAACGTTCCGGCTGCCGGCCGCCAGGGGCCGTCATCACCGCCATCATTCTTGTCGCGCACGAACCGCAGATAGGTCCATTCGACGTCGCCGACCCTGCAGGCCGCGCGCAGCTCGTCCTCGCTCTTTGCCGAACTGGCGAGATTGGGGTTATCCGCCAGCACCTTGCCGGCCCACCAGGAGCCCAGCGTGTTGTGCAGCAGGAAGAGGACCATGTAGTCCTCGGTGAAGAGCTGGGTGACCGCCGGCAGCTCGTCGGCACCGATCTTGGTCCCCGACTTGTTGACCTCGTCCTTCCGGTCCGCCTGCCAGAACTGGTAGACCCACCCCAGGCTATCGTCGGCGAGGAACACCTCCTGCGGCAGTGCCTTCAACAGGTCCTCGAGTTCCGAGCGCGTCTCCGCCGGCAGGGCTACAGCCAGCACCGGATCGTCCTTGCGGAAGATCTGCGGCAGCATCCGCTCGGCATAGTCGCTCGCCAGCTCCAGCCAGTCCGCGCCCTGTTCGCGCGCGAGCTCGCGGGCTTCGTCGAGGCTGATGGCGACCCCCGACTCCGGCTCGATCAGAAGGTCGGTTTCGGCCAGGAAGCGGGCGAACAGCATGCGGTGCCAGTGCTCGTAGGCGCATTCCTGCATGAGTCGGCCCATCGCCTGCGTCCCGCGCTTCGAATCGCGATGGTCGCCGAGCTGCCGACCATGGGCGCGCAGGCGATTGCGCAGCGCTCGCGCCTCTGGCGTCATCGCGCCCCACGGCTCGTGATGGTGCACGGCAAGCTGCTCCAGCACCTTCCTAGCGCCCGTCTCGGCGACGCGCCGCGCCTGACGGACAGTGCGTTCCAGCTCCCTGCGGAGGTCGCGCGCGAGCGAGGCCATGCTATATCCTCCTTAGTTCACCAGCACCGGGCCGTTCTCGATCGCCTCGATGAGGATCTTCTTCTGGCGCTCGATCCAGGCTTCAACCTCTGCCGCATCGCGCAAGGTGGCGCGTTCCAGGGAGATCGTCTGGACCTTGGGCAGCAGGAGTTTGGCGGCCTGCTCGATGGCCCGTGCAACACGACCGGGGATCGCGTCGATCTCAGCCTGCGCGTTTACCAGAGGCCTCTGGTCGAGATGGTTGGCCAGCGCTTCGTTGGTCGCGACTTCGGGTTTCGTCTGCGGCTTCAAGCCGACGGCAGCCTTGATCGCCTCCTGGTCAGCCGCCGGGACCTGCTTCCACACATCATTCCCATCGAGGGAACGCATCGCATTTTGGAACGCATCCTGGTGCGCAGCGAAGCTGTCCTGCACGGCTTTGCGCAGAAGGTCGCCCAACGCACCGCGGATGCCACTGGCCGGATCGGAGTTGTCGAGCAGAAGCCGCTGGCTCCGCACCGCCTCGATCTGGTCGAGATGCGGCTTGGCCGCCTCGATCGACGCGGCATGCCGCTCCAGCCGTTCGATCAACTGCCATTTGGGCAGCCGCTCGGCGATCAGGCTCTTCGTCGCCGACCATTGCTTGATCTTTTCTTCCCATTCGGGAGCCTTGTTTTTGATCGCGACCAGCTGCTCGTTGCCAATGAGCCGCTGGATATCCTCGATTTCGGTCACGGCCGGTGAAGTGGGAAAGGGGGCATCGCCACCCGCCGACCGCGCTAGCTCTATCAGCTTGGCCAAGAACTCGCCTGCGCGCGCACCCTCTTCACCGCCCTTGCAGGGCACCCCGAGCAACTGGAACAGCTTGCGCAGTACCAGGCGGTCCTGGACCGACAGGGTCGCCTGCTCGACGCGGAACTCGGCCTTGGAGATTTTGTTCTGGTCGAGCTGGCCGAGGGGAACGGCGGCTCCGTTCAGCGTTGCGGTGATGTGCTGCGAGCGGTGTAGGGCGATGAGTGCGGCATCTACGGCGTCGCGCGGCCAGCCAAAGGGCGTGCCACCGAGGACCTTGCGAATGTCCGCGCCTGTCTTACCCGCGCCGATGGTGGTGATGACCTGCTGACAGACTGGGTGCTTCTCGGTGGCGTCGGTGTGGCCTGTTGGTTGGAACGGGTGATCCGCGCCGTCGCGCGCCCGCTTGATGACGGCCGCCCACGCCGCACTGTCCGCCTCCTTGAACCGGGGAAACATGCGCACCAGGGCGTCGTCGGTCGCGGTCTTGATGCGGTCGTCCAGGGTGGAGAGCAGCACTTCGCTGCCCCCGCCTTGGTAGACCTTGGCGTTTGCGACGATCTCGCGAACAAGCCGATCGCGATCGCCGACGGCGCGGGCACGCCGGCTGTCCATGCTCTGTCTGGCTTCCTGTCCCTCGGGCGAGGTCGGATTGCCTTTCGCGTCGAGGGTCTGTTGCGCCGCATCGGCCTCGACAATCAGACGACGAAGGTCGTCGGCCGACTGGCGCGGGATGAAGAGGTAGAGCACGGGGCTGTCGGCTCCGGCAGCCCGGGCCGCATCAAGCACATCCTTCTCGGCTGCGCTCCAGCCATCTCGGATCCAGATCGGGATGCCGCCGCCATCGACTATCGGCGGCGTCGCCTCGCGATGCACTATGAACTGGCGCGGCTCCTTGGCGGCGCCCTGAACGATACGGAGGCCACGGATGATCTTGTCGATCTCCCCGTACAGCAATTGATCGCGCTTGAACTGGATCGCTGCGTCGTCGTTGTTGAGCTTGGTCTGGCGGTTGCGGAACTCGCGGTCCCATTCGCTGCCCTCGCGAGTCTGCAGGCGATACTCCTCGCCAACCGGCATGAGGACACCCTGGTCCGAGAGCTCCTTCAGCATCGCCTCGACGTCGCTGCGCAGTTTGCCGTTGTCGGCCGCTAGATCATCGATGAGGAGGTCGGCAATGTGCTCGCTGGTCGCGCGCACACCGATATCGGCACCGGCCTCGCGCTTCAGCTTGCCGATGAGGAAGACGAGGCCGCAAATCCGCTGCGCGAGCGCACCTTCCGTCCGGCCGACCTGGATGATGCGTTCGTTGATCTCGCGGAGTAGAACGCCCGTGTTGACCATTTCCGGCGCCAGCGCATCGAACAGCTCATCTCCGGGCACGACGGTGCCAAGCGAGCGATCCGACAGCTTGGCGATCGCGTCATGGATGATCCGCAGCTGCGAGCGCAGCTGGCTGTGGGTTCCGGCGGCGTCGATCTGGCGGAAGCAGTCCTCCCAGAAGCGACGACGCACCGGCAAGAGCGGGTAGTCGTCGACAATGACGCCCCGATCTTCAACCGTCTCGCCGATTCGCGTGCCCTGGAGCTGACGCGACACCTCGCCGGCATGCTTATCCAGCAATGAGCGCACGTCGCCGACCGCCGATGGCTTCTTCTGGAGCAGCACCTTCCGCGTGACCGTCTCCACCTCGGCGTCGGATAACGGCACGCGGATCGTGAAGCGATCCATCAACTTCTGGAGCAGAGGCACATCGGTGAGCGCGCTCTGTCCGGCGCCTACGATCATCACATGGCTGTCGAGCTGCTTTGAGACGGCTTCGGCGACCTCGGTCACGAGCACGGAGCGATCGTTGGACTCGCCGATGTACTGCTGTGCCTCGTCGAGGATGAGGAGCGTGCAGGGCAGGCGACCGTCCTTGCCGACCAGGCGGAGCGCATCCTTCGCGGTTCTCAGGAACTGGTCGGTCGTAATGTCAGACGTCTGGGGTGGAAATTGCGCTCTCAGCGCTTGCCGGGCCTCAGCTTCGTTCGTGGCGAAGTCGGGCTCGCAGGCGAGGACAGCACGGGCAATCGGCCCACTGACGTAGAGATTGTTGAGTTCGCGATCGAAGGACCTGCCGGCGGACTCGATCTCGACCTTGATCTTGTCAAAGTGCCCGAGTGAGTGAAGCCAGAGACAGAAGCATGCCTGCGGATATTGCTCTGGCAAGCCAGCGGCGCGCAGCAGGATCCCGAGAATGGTCAGACGGACATTGTCGGTCGTGCCACTTGGGAGTGCGCCGGCTGCCGCGATCAGACCACCAGCGCGCTTTCCGGCGGTGTCGAGTTCCCGCAAGAGGTCGTGCAAATCCTCAGGAATCGATGGAACAAGACTTCGCGCCGTCGACCCGTCCGGGAAGGCGGTGTCCTGCCAGAGATGGCATAGCATCTTCAGCAGATGCGACTTTCCGCTGCCAAAGAAGCCGCTCACCCAGGCTCCGCGCTGGCTGGTCCTCCCGAGATTGTCCAGAAACGAACGAATGATCTTCTGGATGCCGTCCGCGTACTGCCCTTCACACACAAAGGTCGACAACTCGCCGCGGAGCTCGGCAAGCGCGCGTTCGCTTTGACTGTCGGCAATCCTCGCCTGTCCCTGATTGACGAGCGGGTGTGCAGCTGGATCGCGCTGCAGGACCTCTTTGATCTTCATGCCCATCCTCCTTCGCCGTGCAGCGTGATCGGCACAGCGAGGTAATTCCAGCCATCGCGTGCATCGAGTAGGCGGTAATTGTTTCGCTCGTACTGGCCTGGGAAAAAGACCACGAGACGGCCGCGAATGTCGGCTTCAACGGCTTTTAGAATTTGTGAGATGCGGGCAAAGCCGAAAAGAGCGCCAACGCCGAACACTGCGACGACCGAGGTGTCGGTGACGTCCGGGTGGCACAACCGACTGCGCAGCCGTTCGGCAACGTAATTTGGAAACTCCGCTTCCAGCTTGAGATGGAGGTCGTCCGGCGAAGCGAAATACTCATCCCTGTAGTCGTCTGCCGCCATCCAGTCGGCAAACGCTGGCGCGAGGTCTATCTCATGCCACTCATGGCCGGCTTGCCTTGTCGCCGTCTCGAAGGCCAGCTTTCGTGCGCGCAGGGTTCGCTCCAGCTCCTTGTCGTAGACGACCATGACGACCCGCTGAGCACCGGCAACGGTGCGCTGCCAGGGCGTTGCGATGTGACGGCCGTACTTCTCCGCGAGGTCCTCGATGCGTGCCATGGCTAGACCCTCGTAGCGGCTGGATCGAGGCGAGCGACATTCAGCTCGACCACATCACCGGCCATTCTCAGATCGATGAGTCCGATCCGCTTCGCTTCCAGGGCCAGCTGGCGGGCCTGCCCCGGATCGCAGTCCAGCAGTTGAAGCCAGCCCGAGGAGAAAAGGTCGGCGCCACGGTAGCCCGCAGCGTAGGCAAGGTAGAGGGCGAAGGCGACAGCGACGGGGATTGCGCGCACCAGACGACGCTTTTTGAATGTGCGTCCTTCAAGGTGACCAGACTGGGTCCAGCTGCTGGCGGCGTTCCGGCAGACTTTTTCGAGGATGCTTTCGTTCAAGCGATCCTCGACCGAAGCCCGCAGGGCGGCTTTCATAGGCTCGCGCTGCAGCTCCGCGCCGGGGGGCAAGGGGATGACGGCCGTGCACGTGGCGGCAAGTAGGGGATCACGTGCTATCGCCGCCAGAAGTGCTAGCAGTGGTCGACTGTCGGGATCGAGAGACCAGAGCCGTCGGAGCACCCGAAACAGCGGCAGATCCCGGTCCAACCCATACAGCTCACCTAGTCGTTGATTCGAGAGGCGGCGCGTTGCCGCAGTCGCCTTGGACAGGCAATTCCCCTCAATAATCGCTGCGGCGTAGTCGGCCCGTTTTCCGGCCTCTGGCGCTGCGTCGAGCACCGCCTCCAACTCTGCCAACATCATGGTCCGGCTGGTGTGGGTTCCTATGGCGCCGAATCGAAAGCCGGCCTCCTCGGCGCGTGCTCGCGGCCCGTTGGAAGGAAAGAGGCGGAAATGAGATGTCTGAGGTTCGAGCATGTCCGTGCCGGCAAGTTTGCCGGCATAACCTCTCACAATCCAATATACCTGTCAACCGAGACGGCCCTCTCGCCGGCAAGTTTGCCGGCCATCGTGTCGGGCTCGGCGTGATCTCCAAGGTCGGTGGGGCTCAGGTATCCCTTCGATGGGCCCAAGCGTCAGGCGAGGGCAGAGTGGAATACGCAACAGAGCGATCCGTTTCGCAACAAAGAGGCAATTAAGGGAAACGAATTGGCGTTGACATGCAACGATATCGACTGTAAACGCATTCAGGGCGTGGCTCTCCGTGCCCTTCTCAGGAGTCAGTATGGAGCATTTCTCGATAATTCAGGCCCTGTGCCGAGCAGCAATGGCGGACGCCTCGCCCGCGTTGCGGAAGCAGGTGGAGCGGCTGAGGGACGCGCTCGCCAAGGAGGGGGAGACCAAACAAGCAGCGGCCCTGACCAGCCTCCTCACCACCGCCGAACGGACAAAGGAGATGGCACCGAGCCGGCTTGCGCGTTCGAGGGCGCAAATGCCTGGGGAAACGCTCAGTCGTAATACACCACTCCCTGTCGATCGCGAGACGTCTGCGCCGCTGGCCGAGATCCTGTTTCCAGCGGACATTCGCGCCGACCCGCCCTTGTTCAATTCGACGGTCACCGCGGCGATCGAGACGATCATCGAGGAATGGGCGAACTTTGAGGCGCTCTCCGCCATCGACCTTCAACCGCCAAAGACCTGCCTCATCTATGGTGCGCCTGGCGCCGGTAAGACCCGCCTCGCCCTGTGGATCGCCTATAAGCTCGATCTGCCGGTCGTGCTGGTGAGGCTGGACGGTTTGGTATCCTCGTTTCTCGGGACGACCGCGCGCAATATCGGCAATCTCTTCGCGTTCGCGAACCGCCATCGGTGTTTGTTGCTTCTGGACGAGTTCGACGCAATTGCGAAGCTCCGCGACGACCCGCAGGAGGTCGGTGAGATCAAGCGGGTGGTGAATGCCCTGTTGCAGAACCTGGATGCGCGTAAGGACCTCGGCTTCACCATCGGAATCACGAACCATGAGCGCCTGTTAGATCCCGCGGTCTGGCGGCGCTTCGAGGTGCAGCTTGAGATTCCGAAGCCGGACTTCCAGATGCGAATAGCGATCGCCCGGCATTTCATGCCGCCGATCGAAGCTCCCGAAAGCCATCTTCGACTGATCGCTTGGTTTACGGGGGGCTGCACGGGTGCAGAGATCGAGTCCCTGGTGCGTACCTACAAGAAGGCCACCACAGTAAAGGATCAGGATCGACGGGGTTTGTTGGACACGCTTCGGCAGTTCGCGACGCTCAATAGCGCACGCATCGACAGTACCCGGCGGGCGCTCCTGTTCAGCGATGCAGCGAACCTATTTCGCGCCATGAAAGATGATCCCGAACTCGGCTTTTCACTTACCGACATCGGCGAAGTCGCCGGCCGGGATAAATCCACAGTAAGCCGTCAACTCGGGAAGCTTGGAGATCGCCATCCTGAAACCGGCGGCGAGGTGAGCGCCGATGGCTAGCCCAATCCAGATCATTCTGAATCCCGAGAATTATGAGGAGGCTCGGGAAACCTCCGGCGGCGGTCCGAAGAAGGACTTCTTCGCAAACCGTGACCAGGAATTTCGACAACACAAGGCGCGCCTCATCGCGCAGCTCAGAACCATTGCGGACGGCTTGCAAGCTAATCCACAAACTGATCTGGGCTATGTGAAGGTGATCCTGCGCCGCTCGGCATGGGCCAAAAGCCATCGGCCACTGAAGGCGCTCTTCAAGCCGGATCGCACTCCGATCGTAGGCGGAGCGGATCTCGGCGTAATGCTTGTTGAAGCGCGGCCTCCGGTCTTGTTGCAGATCGCCGAGGAGATCGCCAGAGCTGAGGATCACACCACACTTCGTTTTGTCAAGGCCCAGGGAAAGGAAGTCCCGTACCCCTCAGCACGCCGCAGTGAAACCGGCGCCATTGAGCGAATTGAGATTTATGGAGAGAGCGACCGACGAGATTTTTCGCTCGAAGAGGCCGTGGCATGGCTATCAAACCCGATCACTGGCGGCAGCTACCAGGTTGAGCTCTTCGATGTACCTCCCCCGCGGGGCGATTGGGACGCGCTCGACGAAAGTCATCGCCGCCTGTTCCAGTCCTTTGTTACTGGCCTTACGGCGCTCGGCGAAGGACTGATGGTTCAGCGGCTTTCCAGTCGCGCCCGTGCCCAACCACTCCTGTCAGTCCGAGTGGCTCGCTCCACCGCCGCCCCAACATTGCGCCTGGGTCCACCCCCTCAGGCGGAACGCCGCCGTGAAGTCGCGCCTTTCGATCCGTCTCAGGAGCGGCACAGGCGCATCTTGGCCTTCTTGGACAGACATCCCCTTGTGCGCAAGGTATCGCTCCCGGGCGTTGTCGTGCGAACAACCACCTATCAAGGCCGTGTACGCCCCAGTGAGGCGGTGGTACCTGTGCGAGATACGGCTAGAACCCATCCGAAAATTGGTATCATCGACGGCGGACTGGGTGCCGCGCTATCGGATTGGATAATTGACCGATGGGACATTCTTGCCGACGAACACAAGGACCTCGCGCATGGGTCTTTCATTGGCGGTCTCGCCGTCCTGGGTGGGGCACTCAATGGCACCCAATGCTGTCCAGAGGTCGATGGCGCTGAAATCGTCGATCTCGCGGTGTTTCCGAGCGAAAATAGCGGCGCCATCGCGTCGTACTATCCCGAGGGCCTGCCCCAATTTTTCGATGAGGTCGAAACGGCTGTAGGCGACGTGCGATCGCGGCACGGCGTCCGCGTCTTTAACATGAGCCTAAACGTACTGCAGCCAGCGACCCTCGATCGATACGGTCCTCATGCGGCCCGTCTCGACCGCATCGCCGAAGATAACGATGCAATCGTCTTCGTGTCAGCAGGCAACCTCGAATCCCAAAATCTCCGCCCAGAATGGCCAAACGATGCGACACAGGCGCTCGCGGCCATAGCGGCGTCGATCAACGACGGACTGCTCACGCCGGCTGAGAGCGTTCGAAATGTTGCAGTTGCCGCCGTCAACCCGCCAGGACACCCGGTTTCCGTCCCTTTCGCGCCGTGCCGCTTCAGTCGGCGGGGACCAGGCTTGCGAGCCGGTGTGAAGCCAGATCTCGCTCATGTCGGTGGTTCCGGTTCTCCTCACCCTCCTCTTGACCACGCTCTCTTCTCGGTTACACCTGATGGCGCAATCATCAGCGGGTGTGGCACAAGCTATGCGACCCCGCTCGTTGCAAAGACGGCTGCTGCCCTCGACCACGCCATTGAGGGTGATGTCTCAAGAGAGACGCTCATCGGCCTCTTAGTTCATAATGCCCGGGTTCCGGAGCCGCTTCAGGCGAAGGCTTTAGCCCCGGTGGCTCGTCACCTGGTGGGTTTCGGTGTTCCGCCATCGACAGAGCATATTCTGGAGTCTGACGATCACGAGATCACGTTGGTCTTCGCCTCGCGGATCAGGCGTGATCAGCAGATGACCTTTCGGTTCTCCTGGCCTACTTCTCTTCTCGGTCCTGGGGGGAAGTGCCGCGGCGCCGCGCGTTTGACCCTCGTGTCCTCGCCACCGCTTGATCCGCGCTATGGCTCTGAGTTCGTGCGGATCAATCTCGAAGCGGCCCTTCAGCAAGAGCAGCCTGACGGCGGTTGGAAAGGCCGCCTGGATCCGCTCTATCTTCCGGGTCGAAGTGAGAATCCAGTTATCGAAGCCGAACTCATCGAGCACGGCCTGAAATGGAGTCCGGTCAAGGTCTTCGCTAAAACGATGCCGCGCGGAGTCGGTGCGTCATCGAACTGGCGGCTTGCCATCAACTACCTGACGCGTGCTGGTGAGGAGATACCCGATGATGGGGTGCCCTTCACCGCAATCCTGACGATCTCTGACCCGGAGGGAGCGCAGCCGGTTTTCAACGACCTGCGCCAGACACTCATGGCTCTCGGCGTTCAGATTGCCGACATCCGTACGGCCGCGCGCATCACCCCACGCGTGTGATACGGCTGCCGGCTCGAATCTATGTGTCCCGTGCCGCGTCGAGTAGATGGCGATAGCCGTGCTCGGTCATCCAGCGCGCGCGCTTCAGATGCGCCTTCCAACAGCGGCGGACGCGGTCGGGCTCCGCGTCTGGATCGCGATCCAGGACGATGCGGGCGACCTCGCGCCAGTTGGCGCCTTCGGCCTCGGCGTCGAGCAGGCGCAGATAGGTGATGAAGTGATCCTCGTCATAGGGCGTAATTGCGTCCGCCCACGGCACCTCGTCGGCGATCTCGGGATCGAGTCTGGCCATGTGCCCGTCCTCCACGCCTTGCGCATCCATGGCATCCGTTCGGGCTGCCTCCGGGCTTCGGGTGCTAGGCGCTGCTCCGCCCATCATAATACGGAATGGCGCTCGATGCCTGCGGGCATATGTCGATTAATGTCTCCGATCAGGCGCAATTCCTGCGGAACAGCGAAGGCGTCGTCCCCGTCATCTTGCGGAACACGTCCGTGAAATGGCTGTGGCTGGAAAAGCCAAGGGCGAGAGCAATGTCCGTGATCGACGCGCGGTCCGACAGCAGCATCTCCTTCGCCTTCTGAATCCGCCGCTCGGTGATGTAGCGGCAGGGCGGCTTGCCGAACGTCGCCTTGAAGGCCTTGCCGAAATGGTGTGGGCTAAGTCCCGCTTCCGCGGCGAGCGCGGCAAGTCCGATATCTTCGTCCAGATGCGCCTCGATGAAGTCAACGACCCTCCGCCGGCGCGAGGCGCCGAGACCGCCCCGGATCGACGGCGGCGGCTTGCTGTTTTCGCCATAGGTCTCGAACAGGCGCAGGGCGAGCGACGTGCCGACGAGGTCCAGGCAGAGCCCGCCGCAGCGGCTATCGTCGATCAAGCTGCGCCTGAGGCAGGCTATCAGCTCCTCGACCGCCGGGTCGCGGAGCGCCGCTCTACCTCTGATTTCGGGCACCAGCCCGTCGAAGGCGTTGCCGATCGTGCGTTCGATGAAGCTATTCTCCATGGCAATGACGAAGGACTGCTTGTCGGCCGTCCAGCCGACATGGGCGGCCCGATTTGCCGGGCTCAAATGAAAGTGTCCCGCAGCGACCGGATATTTTTCGGTACGGCGGCCTTCAGGCAAACGGCAGATGAGGTCCAGCGGCTCGCTTTCGTGCATGAAGAGGGCGAACTGTGCCGTGACAATCTGTGTCCCGGGATTGATCGGGATATCGCACCGGCTGACGACAATGCCGTTACGGGCAATGCGCCGTGTGACGGACAATACCGGGGACGCAATATCAGATGTGAAATCGACCAGAGTGGTTTCGGCCATGACGCAACCTCCATCGCCTGAAAATTGATATCTCGGCCGATAGCGGGTTGCCGGCCTTCAACAAGTTCCATTCCCGGTAGAGTGTGTGTTTCAAAATCGATGATCCTGTGACAACTTTGTGATGAGGGCGGCGCAACTGTGGCAATCGCGGGGTTCGTTTTCTCTGCCCGAGTTCATTTGTACTTTAATTAAATTCTGTAGTTTGCAGGTCTGGCGTTGCGAATATTGTAACGATTTCCTGAAAGACGCCGCGAAAACACGGAAGCCAACCCGCGCTTCAACTATCGATAGTAATCGATGTCGTCGGCGCCCTCCCGCCAGTGAAATCGACCTGGCACGAGGCGGCTTGTCCCGCGCGTCGCGCGACGGATCGTCAAATGGCCGCGCCGCGCCCGTCATGGCCGGGTGGCCACATGGGAGGAGACAAGCCCCATGTCCAAGGAGAAGACCGTCCCCGGCATAAGTCCGCGCGCCGACTGGCGCGATCCCGAAAGCTACAAGTCCCTCATCGATCTGGACCGGGCCGGCTGGGCCTGGGAGTGGCTCAAGCGCAATCCCGACTTCGCCGCGGCCGCCGGTCGGCTGCCACAGGTGTCGCCGCCACTTCCTCCGGCCGCCGCCGAGCGCCGGCTGAAGGCCGCTCAACCCCGAATCCTCCATATCCAAAATCCGGGGCCGTTCGAACGCTGGGGCGTCTTCTTTCACCACTGGCGTTGCCCTGCCGGCTACGGACGTCTTTTGGCTGCCCGATCTCAATCCATCGGTGCTCGTCGTGGAAGCGCAGCCCATTGCACCCGGCCACACCGACGCCTTCGACATCCGATGCTTTGCCTCAATGGCGACCGTGTTGTGCTGCGGCGGATCCGAGCACGTGCTTTTCAGCGATGGCTTGCGCCATCTCCAACTGATGGTGACGGCAGGCAGTGTTCTCGAGGGCCCGGTGTCCTTCCGCTACCTGCTGTCGGGTCTCCGCCACATGGAGGCGAAGGTTCTGGCGCTGCAACGGCTGTGCGGGCTTTACCGCCTCGGCCGTCTGCCGCGCGGCCTCTTTCCGCCGGAGCGCCGGGCCAGGCGCTGGGCGATGATGCTGCGCGCCTGGGACGGAGAAATAGCGGGCGCGAGCCGGCGGCAGGTGGCGGCGGCGATCTTCGGGGAGACGGCGGTGCACGAACTCTGGGAGTCCGGTTACCGCACTCGCATGCAACGGCTTGTCCGCGAGGCGGAGGAGATGGTCAGCGGGGGCTACCTGGGACTGCTGAGGCGGGAAACAGAGGAAAAGGGAGGCTTCTGACGGGTGAAGGGCCGAAGCCGGCGAGAGAACACCGGCCCGCCCGCAACCCGTGAGGAGACCTCCCATGTTCCAGTTCGTCCGCCTGTCCGCCGTCGTTGGCATTGTGTTTTTCGCCTGTCTGTCCTTCTGGCCCGCGCTCGACGAAGAGCATTCCGGCCCGGCCAATGTGATCGACGCCGATACGATCGAAGTGGGCGGCGAGAAGCATCGCCTCTACGGCGTCGATGCCGTGGAGATCGACCAGCGTTGCCGCCGCCGCGACAGCGCGACATGGCCTTGCGGCAGAGAGGCCGCCGCCGCGCTAACCAAATTTCTCGAAGGCCGAAAGGTCAATTGCGAAGTCTGGCAGGGAACGACGCGCGATGCCCATGGCCGGTTCGTATCTGTCTGCTACGCCGGTGGCGACGACATCGGTGGCTGGGTGGCGAAGAACGGCTGGGCGGTCGCCGATCACGACGCCAATCGTCTCTACAACTACACAAGCGACGAGGGCACGGCCCGGTTTCTGCGTCGCGGCATCTGGGACGGAACCTTCGATCCGCCCGCCGAATGGCGGCGCCGGCAGCAAGCAGGAGACCGGCCATGAACGCGCTCTTCCCGGCGCCCGACATTCCCACCATCCGGCTGCGCGTGCTGTCGCTCGGCGCCGGCGTGCAGTCGACCACGCTTGCCCTGATGGCGGCCCATGGCGAGGTCGGGCCACTGCCCGATTGCGCGATCTTCTCCGACACCTGCTGGGAGCCGCGAGCGGTCTATGAACATCTCGCCTGGCTGAGGTCGCCGAACGTGCTGCCCTTCCCCGTGCATGTCGTCTCGGATGGCGATATCCGCGAGGGGCTGATCCGCGGCGCGCGGGGCGAGCGCTGGGCGTCGATCCCGGCCTTCACCAAATCGAAATCCGGCAAGGTCGGCATGATCCGCCGCCAGTGCACCAAGGAGCTGAAGATCGCGCCGATCCGCCGCAAGGTGCGGGAGCTGGCCGGCATTGCCGGCAAGCGCTCGCCCAAGCACCCGATCGTCGAGCAATGGATCGGGATCAGCTTCGATGAAGTGATCCGGATGAAGCCGTCCTTCGAGGCGTGGCAGGTCAATCGCTTTCCCTTGATCGAAAAGGGCATGACCCGCCGTGACTGTCTACGCTGGCTGGAAAAGCACGGCTACCCCTTGCCGCCAAAAAGCTCCTGCATCGGCTGTCCCTATCACAGCGACGCCCATTGGCGGCCAATGCGCGATAAGGATCCCGATGCCTGGGCCGATGCCGTCGCTATCGATGGGTTGATCCGCTCGGGCTTCCGCGGCTTGTGCGGCGAGGTGTTCTTGCACCGCTCATGCGTGCCCCTCGATGAGGCTGATCTCGACACACTGGAGGATAAGGGCCAGCTCAACATGTTCGGAAACGACTGCTCAGGCATGTGCGGGGTTTAGCGCATTTCCCTTCGGCGTCAGTTAGGCCGCTCCCGACAAGTTCGGGGGCGGCCCTTCCCCGCTGACGGATTTTGAGGCGCGGAACGGATCCGCGCCGCCCGTCGCGGGAGAAAGGACATGGACGACCGCGATTATAGCGCCGACATCGCCAAAGCGCTCGCCACGCCGGGCGGACATCTGCATGTGGGGCAAGCGGGCTGGACCCTGCATTACGTCAATGAATCCGGGGGGCGCAGCAGCCTGTCCTGGTATTGCGCCGAGAAGATCAAGGCGCAGGCCATCGCCGCCGCTCTGCCGGTGATCGATTCCTCCGGCATCGATTTCGGCGACGCCGTGCGGCTCGCCGTCTCCGGCCCGATGATCGCCGTCGGCGGCAAGCCGGACCCGAGTCCCTGGGGCGCATTCTCTTATGCGCCACTGATCGAGGTGGCGCGCGCCTACGCTGCAGCCGGGGCGGAGGTTTACAACCTCGACCTGGAGGGTACGGCGGAACCGGCGGCCTGAAGAGGGAAAGGGAAGCGGGTGTCTTCGTGACGAGCCCGGTTGGGGAAAGAGGGCTTTCTCCGGCTCGTCACGGAGAACCTGACATGGCAAAGGCGAAAGTTGAGAAGATTACGCTGTCCCAAGCGCGGGACATTCCATTCGACAGGCTGGTGCTCAGCACCCGCAATGTTCGGCGGGTGCGGGCCGGCGTATCGATCGAGGAACTGGCCGAGGACATCGCCCGGCGCACGCTGTTGCAGTCCCTGAGCGTGCGAGCGGTGATCGGCGAAGACGGTCAGCCCACCGACAGATACGAGGTTCAGGCCGGCGGGCGGCGGTACCGGGCGCTGGAGCTGCTGGTCAAGCAGAAGCGGCTGGCGAGGAATGCGCCGATCCCCTGCATCGTGCGCGAGGGCGGCATTCTAGAAGAGGATTCGCTGGCCGAAAACTGCCAGCGCGTTTCACTCCACGCGTTGGATCAATTCCGTGCGTTCCAGTCGCTGAAGGAACAGGGATTGGGCGAGGAGGAGATCGCCGCCCGCTTTTTCGTGACGCCGCAGATTGTCAAGCAGCGGCTGAAGCTCGCCAGCGTGTCGCCCGGGCTGCTGGAAGTCTATGCCGATGACGGCATGTCACTGGAGCAATTGATGGCCTTCACGATTTCCGACGACCATGCCCGGCAGGAACAGGTCTGGGAGACCGTGCAGCGCAGCTACAACAAGGAGCTCTATTACATCCGCAAGCTGCTGACGGAAAACACTGTTCGCGCCACCGACAAGCGTGCCCGCTTCGTCGGGCTCGCGGCCTATGAGGAAGCCGGCGGCATCGTGCTCCGCGACCTGTTCTCGCAGAATGACGAAGGCTGGCTCCAGGATGCGGCGCTGCTGGAGAGGCTTGTCACCGAGAAGCTCACCGCCGAGGCCGAGACGATCAAGGCCGAAGGCTGGAAGTGGATCGAGGTCGCTCCGGACTTCCCCTATGGCCACACCGCCGGCCTGCGCCGCGTCATGGGCGAAACGGAGCCGCTGTCCGATGAGGAGCACGCCCGCCGCGAAGCCCTGCGGTCGGAGTTCGAAGAGATCGAACAGCGCTATTTCCAGGAAAGCGACGAGGATCTGCCCGAGGAGATCGACCGGCGTCTCGCCGAGATCGAGGCGGCACTCGATGCCTTCGAGAACCGGCCCGTCATCTACGACGCGCAAGAGGTCGTCCGCGCCGGCGCCTTCGTCAGTATTGATGGTGATGGCAAGCTGAAGGTCGAGCGCGGCTATGTCCGGCCCGAGGACGAGGCGCCGACCGAACCGGGCAGCGATGGTCAGGACACGGATGCCTTCAACCGCGACATGCAAGAGATCGTCCATGTCGGCCGGAACGGCGAGGCGCGGCAGGTCGATCCCGCCGCCGCGCTATCGGGCAATGGGGCGCAAGCTGACGATACCGAAGCCGAGGAAGACGGCCTCAAGCCGCTGTCCGAGCGCCTGGTCATGGAACTGACGGCGCACCGGACGCTCGCCCTGCGCGATGCATTGGCGGGCGATCCGGACATCGCCTTCCTTGCCGCGCTGCATGCCCTCGTTCTCCAGACCTTCTGGCGTTATCCGACGGCGAGCTGCCTGGAGATTCGCGCCGAAAGCCCGACGCCGACCGTTCAGGGGCCGGGGCTGAAGGAAAGCCAATCGGCTAAGGCCATCGGCGAGCGGCACGCCAATTGGGAGAAGCAGCTTCCCGACGAGCTGGAACTGCTCTGGGAGTTCCTCTGCGATTGCGACCACGACAGCCGAATGGCGCTCTTTGCTCATTGCGTCTCGCTCACCGTCAACGCGGTGCATGAGCCGTGGAACCGGACGCAGGGCCGCCGGCGTCATGCCGACCAACTCGCCTGCGCGGTTTCGCTCGACATGACCGCTGCCGGGTGGAAGCCGACGGTGGAGAGCTATCTCAATCGCGTGCCGAAGGCTCGCATCCTTGAGGCGGTCACCGAGGCCAAAGGCGCCGGTATGGCGGAGCTCATCGAAGGGCTGAAGAAGTCCGACATGGCCGAGCAGGCCGAGCGCCTTCTGGCCGATACCGGCTGGCTGCCCGAGCCGCTGCGCACGCCCGGCATCGAGCCCGTGGCGGTCACGGGCGAACCGGGGTCCCCGGAGCCGGATGCCTCGCCATCGGAGCCTCCCGCCGCCGCTGAACTTCCGGCTTTCCTCACCGCTGCCGAATAAGCGGCTGCTCTCTCAAATCCATCCACTTAAGCCCGGTCCCCGTGCGGCGGAATGTCCGCGCGGGGCCGGGCTTCGCGCTTTTCTGGAGATCGAAATGCTGAATTCGACCAACCCTACCTACACCCCATGGGGCAAAGCCGACTATGAAAAGGTCTATGCCGAGGGCATCGTCTTCTACGGCACACCGTCGCATGGCGGCTTCAAGCTCGACCGCGAGCGAAACGCCAAAGTTCATCCTGCTCTGCGCGAGAGGGACGGATTTTACGAGGAGGATTGCGCTTGGGCGAAAGTTGCCTTCACCTTCCCCGACGTCTTCTCCGAGAAAGACCGCGAAGCGGCGATCCGCACGCTGAAGGAATGGTATCCCGACGAATACGAGACTGTCGCAGGCGTTATCCTTGCCCCCGGCGAATCCCACGTCAAAGACGAGCGGCTGTTCCTTGAACGCCACGCCAACGACTGGATCGTCATCAGCGCGATCAGGTCGGACCAGCATCCCGGCATGGTCGAGTGCATCGCCACAATAGGCGGCCGACGCGGGCAATGGGGCAATTCCGATTCTGCTGAGCGGCGCTATCTCGTGCCGGATGTCGAATATCACCGGCGCAGCAAATTCGGCTTCGTCATCGATCCCGATCGCCACGCGCGCTGCGACGGCCCTTCCAGCTTCATCGCGCGGAGGGCGGCGTCATGAAATTCATCGTCACCCTTCAGGCCACGGCCGAAATCGAGGAGCGCTGGGAAATTGAAGCCACGAGTACGGAAGAAGCGCAAGCCATCATCGATGATGGCCTGCTCCATGAGCACCGATTCATCCGTGACAAGGTTCTCGGCGAAGAACGCGACCGCGCGATTCTGTCAATCATCCCGGCGCCCTCGGACGAAGAACCATGCTGCCAATGCCGGAACTGCAATTGGCATGGGTCAGTCGATAAGGCCGACCCCGTTCACGATATGTGGTCGCGTGTGCTGCCGGGCGAAATTATGCCGGCGGGCGATTGTCCCGACTGCGGCGCGCTCGTTCATCTGGTTTCGGGAGCCTGAAACATGGCTATTCCCGATCACATCCGCGCCAATTTCGAGACTCTACTGCGTGCAGCCAGAAACGGCGACCTTGCCTTGATGGAATGCACGGATGCGTCCAATGGCATACCGCGTTATGTGCTCGCCGCCGTGCAGCGTGACGATGGCGGCGAATACCTTTTCACGCCCTTCGGCCATCTGGCGGAGGGGAATCCCTACGAGGCTTACCACCCGCCAGAGTGAGAGCAGACCGGGATGAGGGCGGGCCGGGAGCGGGCAAGAGAGAGCCTGCCCCGGCCTTTTCCTGAAACCTCAATCCCGGAGCAATCTCATGAACCTTATGACGCCAGCGGCGGCGGTGACGGCCGCCGCACCCATCCGTGCGCCCGAAGAAGAGGTCGCCTGCATCCTCAAGGCGGCGGAGCGCATTCTCATCGGTCTCGAACGCGGCTTTCTCATCGACGCCCGCTTCCTGCGGCAGGCGATGGAGGAGGCGTTCGGCGGTTCGGACGCCGAGGGCTTCTGGACCTGGAAGGTCGCATACGAAGCTTGCGAAGCCGCGCAGGTGCTGTTCCTGCGCAAGTATGGCAGAGCGATGCGGGAGAAGGCGTGCTCGCCCGCCGCACAACTCGCCATGCTGTCCCGCATTGCCGGACTTCTTCCCACCCACACCCGCCGCAGCGAGGAATCCGAAGCATTCCAACAATTCAGCACGCCACTGCCACTGGCGTATGTGGCGAGCCTGGCCGCCGGCATCACATCCGCCGACGTCGTGCTGGAGCCGTCGGCCGGCACGGGGTTTCTCGCCGTCTTCGCCGAGATCTCCGGCGCGCGGCTGGCGCTCAACGAGATCGCCGATACGCGGGCGGCGCTTTTGCGGCGGCTGTTCCCGGACAGCCTGGTTACCACGCATGACGCCGCCAGCATCGATGACCGACTGGTAGACGATATCGCGCCGTCGGTCGTTCTCATGAACCCGCCCTTCTCGGCAGCGGTGAATGTGCAGGGCCGGGTGGCGGAGGCCGATTTCCATCACGTGCGCTCGGCGTTGGCGCGGCTGCCCGAGGGCGGTCGCCTGGTCGCCATCACCGGGCACAATTTCCCCGTCGATAAGCTGAACAGCGCGGTGCGCTTCACCTGCGTCGTGGACGGCTCCGTCTATTACAAGCACGGCACCACCTTCGACACGCGCCTCACCGTCATCGACAAGTCGCTTGAAACGGCTTCGCCGCCGGTATTGCCGCGCGCGGAGAACGCCGCCGACTTGCTCGCCCGCCTCATCGAACATCTGCCGCCTCGCTTGGAGGTGAACGGCGTGATCGGGCTCGGGACAGCGGCGAAACCCGCTGTTGCGCGCAAGGTCGCGCCAATCGCGCGCAGGCCGCAGCCCATCATTTCTGCGGTGCCCGATGCTGTCGAGCTCACCTATGAGCCCATCGAATGGAAGCCGGCCGAAGGCGCCGACCTGACCGACGCGCTCTACGAGGGCTACGCCCTGCAATCGATCCATATCCCGGGCGCCAAGCCACATCCGACGAAGCTGGTGCAGTCAGCTGCCATGGCCTCGGTGGCGCCGCCGCACCCTTCCTATCGGCCGCATCTTCCGGTGCATATAATAAAGAGTAGCGTTCTCTCCGACGCTCAGCTTGAGAGCGTCATCTACGCCGGCGATGTGCATTGCGGGCATCTCGTGGGATCGTGGACGGTCGATGAGACCTTCGACAATATCCATGCCGCTCCAGAAGGCGCCGCGAATGCCGTGCGCTTCCGCCGCGGTTGGTTCCTGGGCGACGGCACCGGCTGCGGCAAGGGCCGGCAGGTCGCCGGCATCATCCTCGACAACTGGATCAAGGGCCGCCGCAAGGCGGTGTGGATCTCCAAGTCCGACAAGCTGATCGAGGACGCGCAGCGCGACTGGTCGGCGCTGGGCATGGAGCAGCTGCTCGTCCAGCCCCTGTCGCGCTTCAAGCAGGGCACGCCGGTCCGGCTGTCGGAGGGGGTGCTGTTCGTGACCTACGCCACTCTGCGCAACGAGCCGCGCCTGCGCCAGGTCATCGACTGGCTGGGAGGCGGCTTCGATGGTGTGATCGTTTTCGACGAAGCCCATGCCATGGCCAACGCGGCCGGTAGCAAGGGTGAGCGCGGCGACCAACTTCCCTCCCAGCAGGGCCGCGCCGGCCTGCGCCTGCAGCGCGCCTTGCCGGATGCCCGTATCGTCTATGTCTCCGCCACCGGCGCCACGGACGTGCGCAACCTCGCCTATGCCGAGCGGCTGGGCCTGTGGGGCGGCGAGGATTTCCCTTTCGCCAACCGGGCCGAGTTTATCCAGGCCGTCGAGGCGGGCGGGGTCGCTGCCATGGAAGTTCTGGCCCGCGACCTGAAGGCGCTCGGCCTCTACACCGCACGGTCGCTGTCCTATGAGGGCGTTGAGGTCGAGATCGTCGAGCACAATCTCACCCCGGCGCAGGTGGAAATCTACGACGCCTATGCTGAAGCGTTCCAGGTGATCCACTCCAACCTGAACGCCGCCCTCGAAGCCTCGAACGTCACCGGCGAGCGGAAAACCCTCAACGGCCAGGCGAAGTCCGCCGCGCTGTCGGTGTTCGAGGGCGCCAAGCAGCGCTTCTTCGCCGCGCTGCTTTCGGGGTTGAAGACCGCCACGCTCATCAAGTCCATTGAGGCGGATATGGCGGCGGGACACGCCGCCATCGTGCAACTGGTCTCTACCGGTGAGGCGATCCTCGATCGCCGTCTGTCCGAGATTCCAGCCGAGGAATGGGCGGACCTGAACGTCGATCTGTCGCCGCGCGACGTGATCCTCACCTATCTGCAACACGCCTTTCCGACGCAGCTTTATGAACCGTACACGGACGAAGACGGCAATCTGCGTTCGCGGCCCGCATTCGATCCCGAGGGCAACCCGATCCAGTGCCGCGAGGCCGTTGCGGCGCGTGACCGGATGATCGAGCGCCTCGCCTCGCTCGATCCCGTGCCCGGCGCGCTCGACCAGATCATGCAGCAATTCGGGACAGACAAGGTCGCCGAAGTGACCGGTCGCTCGCGGCGGATCGTGCGCAAGGGCGATCGGCTGTGCGTCGAAAACCGTCCGCCCTCGGCCAATCTCGCCGAGACGCAAGCTTTCATGGATGACGAGAAGCGCATCCTTATCTTCTCGGACGCCGGCGGGACCGGCCGTTCCTACCATGCCGACCGGGGCGCGAAAAATCAGCGCCTGCGCGTCCATTACCTGCTCGAAGCGGGATGGAAGGCCGACACTGCCATCCAGGGACTCGGCCGTTCCAACCGCACCAATCAGGCGCAGCCGCCGCTGTTCCGCCCCATCGCCACGGATGTGAAGGCGGAGAAGCGCTTTCTTTCGACGATTGCCCGCCGCCTCGACACGCTCGGCGCCATCACGCGCGGCCAGCGTCAGACCGGCGGCCAAGGCCTGTTCCGCGCCGAGGACAATCTCGAAGGCGATCAGGCCCGCGCGGCGCTCAGGCAGTTCTATTGCTGGCTGGCGCAGGGCGCCATTCAGGGCTGTTCGTTGACTCAGTTCGAGGAAATGACCGGCCTGACGCTGACCTTCGATGGCGGCAACATGAAGGAGGATTTGCCGCCGATCACGACGTTCCTCAACCGGCTGCTGGCGCTGCCCATCGCCATGCAGAACACGCTGTTCGCGGCGTTCGAGGAGATTTTGAACGCCCGCATCGAGGCGGCGATTGCAGCGGGCGTCCATGATGTCGGGCTAGAGACGATCCGCGCCGAAAGCCTCACCGTCACCGACCGGCGCACGGTCTGGCGGCACGACAGCGGCGCCGAGACGCGACTATTCACGATTGAGCGGCGCGATCGCAACCGCCCCATGGGGGTGGAGGAGGCGATCACCATCGAAGGCGGGCGATTGCTCGTCAATGAGCGTTCCGGCCGCGCCGCCGTCAAGACATCCGCGCCGAGCCTGATGCTCGATGACGGCAGCGTGGAACGCCGCGTCCGGCTGTTGCGCCCCATGCAGCGCGACACGATGAGCGTCGATGACTTCGCCGCCACGCACTGGAAGGAAGCGGAGAGGGAAGAATTTATCGCCGCATGGGAAAGGGAGATCGCCGGAATCCCGGAATTCTCGATGAGCACGTTCCACCTCGTTACCGGCCTGCTGCTGCCGATCTGGCGGCGTCTTCCGGAGAGCAACGCCCGCGTTTACCGGCTGCAAACCGACGATGGCGAACGCATCATCGGCCGGATGCTGACGCCCATCGAGGTGGAAGCGTTCTGCCGCAATATCGGCATGGAGGCGCCGAAGCTCTCCGCCGGGGACGCCTGGGGCCTGATCAGCGAAGGCAAGGTCACGGCCCACCTCGCTGACGGTCTCGTGCTCCGCCGCGTGCGCGTGATGAACGAGCACCGCGTCGAACTCACCGGCTTCACCTCCGGCATGGTCGATGCCCTGAAGGCGCGCGGCCTGTTCGGCGAGATCATCTCCTGGAAGCTGCGGTTGTTCGTGCCCGTGGGCGAATCCGGCAAAGCGATCTTCGAGAGCCTCGCCGACCGTTGGCCGCTCACCGAAATCGTGGATCGGGGGTGACATATGTCCCGCGCCGCCGATCTGGCGCGCCGTCTCGGTGAACAGGCCGAGGCGGTGTGCCGCTATTACCTGCCGAACGGCCGCCGCCAGGGCCGATACTGGATCTGCGGCGATGTCATGGGAACGCCGGGGCGGAGCCTCTATGTCCGCCTTTCCGGCGAACGCAAGGGCAAGTTTTGCGATGCCGCTGATGGAACGCATGGCGATCTTCTCGACCTGATCGCCCTCAATCGCGGCCTCGACTTCCGCGCCGCGCTCGATGAGGCGCGGGGATTCCTCAGCCTGCCGGTTCTGCCGATCCGCCAGGTCGAGCCGTCCGCGCCGTCCGGCTCTTCCGAAGCTGCGCGGCGGCTCTTCGCCGCGTCGAAACCGATCCGAGGCACGCTGGCGGCACGCTACCTCCGAAGCCGCGGCATCATTCTACCTGCGGACGTTGCCGCTCTGCGCTTCCATCCGCGCTGCTTTCATCGCGGGCTTGCGGGGCGCGAGATATGGCCGGCGCTCATCGCCGCCGTCACCGATCTCGATGGCGGCATCACTGGCGTGCATCGAACTTGGCTCGATCCTGGCGGCGGCAAGGCGCCCCTCGATCAGCCCCGTCGCGCTATGGGGCATCTCGCCGGAAACGCGGTCCGGCTCGGCGTTGCCTCCGACGTCTTGACGGCGGCCGAAGGCATCGAAACGGCGCTGGCGCTCAAGACCGTGATGCCCTCCATGCCAGTGGCGGCCGCACTCTCCGCCGCCCACCTCGCTGCCCTGGTGTTCCCGCCCACGCTGCGCCGTCTCTATGTCGCGCGCGACAATGACGGGGCCGGGCGCCTTGCGGTGGAACGATTGCGCAACCGCTCCAGAGCCCACGATATCGACATCCGCGCGCTCGCCCCGAGGACGGAGGATTTCAACGCCGATCTCCTCACCCTCGGCCCGGACCGGCTCAGGGCATGGCTCGCCGAGCAGCTCGTCCCGGACGATGTTCAGCGTTTCCTGATCGCGGATGAGCAGAGGCGATGCGTGTGAAGTTCGTCAGCGCCGGACGGGGAAGGGCGAACATCGGGACCGCCTCCCGGTTCGGCAAGGGCCGCGCCACGGCCTTTCCAAGAGAGGGATCTGCCAGCGCCGGTCGGCTTTGCAACGGCCTGACGGCCGTCCTCCACTCCGTTGCGGCCCTGCGGGTGCAAAGCCGCCCCTTGGCGCTGGCCGGCGATCCCCGGAAAGGCCGCAACGGGCGCGGCCTCGGAACCGGGAGACAGACCCATGCTGCACGATCTCTTCACCGACGACACCTTCGAACCCCATCACGCGGCATCGCCAACCGCCCATGTCCTCGACGAAATGGCGCTTCACGGTACCCGTCCTGGCCCGGACGATCCGGAGCGCCTGTCCGTGCCCGAAGCCGACCGTGCCGAGCAGGAGATCGAGACCGCCGCAGCCGCCCTCATTGCCCTCATGGCCGATACGGCGCTCGATGACGATCTCGATGACGTCCTCTGGGGCTTCGCCAATCTCTTCCACCGCCGCATCGGCTGGCTCGACCGCTTGCTCGATGACAACGAGATGACGCAGCGGCGCTTGGCAAGCGAGCAGGACGGCTCGGAGGTCAAATCGGTCGAACTCGAGCGCCTGATTGCCCGCGGCGAGGCATTGCTCGAACGCCGCGCCGCCTTCGAGAACCTCCGCGACCTTGCCGCCACTCAATTCGAATCCGCGACCGGTTCCGCCTGGCGGCCCCGCACTGGCTCGATGACGAACCGGCGGACGATGACGGCAACCATGATCGACAGCCGCGACTTCATCGCCGCCAAGCGCCGGGCCGAGATCGAGCCGCTGCTGCCCACCGGTCCGCGCATCGCGTTCACCGGCGGCGTCGACTGCAACGATCACGCCCGCATCTGGGAGGCCCTCGACAAGGCCCGCGCCAAGCATCCCGATATGGTGCTCATCCATGGCGGATCACCGAAAGGCGCCGAAAAGATCGCCGCCTGCTGGGCCGACAATCGCGGCGTGGCGCAGATCGTCTTCAAGCCCGATTGGACCCGCCATCGGAACGCAGCCCCCTTCAAGCGCAACGACCAAATGCTCGAAGCGCTCCCCATCGGCGTCATCGCCTTCCCCGGCTCGGGAATCTCGCAGAACCTCGCCGACAAGGCGCGGAAGATGGGGATCGCGGTGTGGCGGTTCGACAAGGGCGAGGGTGGCGCGTGACGCGCCGCCCCATTTCTCATGCAAGTCTTTGTCCCTTGAATGCCCGCGCCGACAGGTCTGCTCCTGCGGGCCGAATCCAGCTCAGTCGCTCCGCATTCCTTCCTCCGGAGACCAGGTTCTATGTCCGACTATTCGCCGTGGTGGTGGGCTGCTCAGCAATGCCAGACCATCCCGATATAGAGCGTAGGCGTATTCAGATTCGGGCGAGACATCGCTCCCTTCGCCTCGATCCATGGCGAAACCAGAGGGCTCGATACGTGGGAGTTCGAGGACTGCGGGCATGTTCTCTCGCCCGCTGCGGATGATGGCGCTTAGAGAGTTCAGAAACCGTTCAGCAGACTTTTCCTCCATGACGAACCATCCCGCAAAGCCATCGCCGCTTCGTCGCAGCATGCGCCTCCGCGGGAAACGCGGCCACCATCTCGGATGAAACCAGAGGTCTTCCAGCCAGTGGGGATAGTCGTGGAATGGCCAGAGGGGTTCCGCGCTGGCGAGAAAAGTTCGACCCGCGTAGGGAATTGTCAGGAAGCTCAGCGGTAGAGCGACATCGGGGCGCTCCCCTCCAGCGCGAACCCAATCGATCCAAGCCACAATGCTCGGCGCATCCATAAGAGAAAAATTGGCGCGATGCGTCGCGAGCGCGAGCGAGGTCGGCGCCGACTCCGGGCTCAAACCCGAGGTCGATTCCGTGGGAGGCGACTGCTTGCCACGCGGCTTGGAAATGCGCGTCTCGGCAGCATGTAGAAAGGCGCCCGCTGATCCTGGTCTTGAGCCGAACGCAATCGAGTAGCCGTGAATGACCTTACCGTGGGGTGATTCTGCCGCCAGATGGGGCTTCACCTGCTTGCTGTACTTGCGCTTTGCCTGTCCGGTGATAGTCGCGGCCGAGACGTTGGCGGCGAACGATCCACGCGCTTCCGCCAGCACCACGCCGTGGTCGGCAACCGCACCGTCCCCGTAAATGAAGTCGGCATGCGGGGCGAGCGTGCTCGAAAGGCAAGCAGCATTGTCGCGCCATGTATAGCCGAGCGCATTCATGAGCAAATCGGTGACGCCGGCGCCGATGCGCCCGGCGAAGGCGGTACGTTCCGCATCGGCCAGCGAGTTGATGTGTTGCGTGAGCGCGAATGCGGCGCCGTCTTCAATCAGCCATTCCACTTCAGTCAGGGCGCTGTCTCCCCACCGCGACAGCATTTCCGGCGGTGCATCCCGCAGCGTTGCCGTTCTTGCGATCGATGCCGCAAGAGCCGTCGGGCCGAAGGTCAGGGTCTTGCACATGTCGGGGGCATTGAAGCCCACGGAAATCGGGCTTGGGTTATTCCGATGGCGCGTGTGTCCGGTGATGCCGACCGATTTTTCGGATCGCCAGACCGCAGCGGAGGTCAAGACATCGCTCATGAGATGCTTCCGGCCGACAGCTTGCCCCGTCCGCTCCGCGTCTGTCGCAGCACCTTCATGATGCATCGTCTGCCGAAGGTAGGATCGATGCGAGTTCGCCCTCGATATCGATGCCATATTGATAGGCAAGCGCGGCGACATGAGTGCCAAATGTCGCCCGCAGTTCACCAAGAGCGACGAAAAATGGCGGGCTGCCTTCTTCGTCGCCGAAACGCCCTCGGCCATACCAGGGCGGCAGGTTGCGGAAATCCGGATGCGGCTCCTCGAGGAACTTTCGACAGGCGGCTCGCATAGCCCGGACGGACCCGGCGGCACGAGCGGTCTCAGGCAGTGCCTGCAATGTCTGTGTCAGCAGTTCGCGCATCTGCAGCACCGAAGCGGTCACTTGTGAGACGACTTCGAGATGGTATGGGACGAAGAGAACGCGCCGGTCTTCCAGCGCGGTCAGCAACCCCCGGATAATCTCTCGTTCGTCAGCGGGAGGCGTCCACTGAACGCCAAAAAATGGCAGCGAGAACCCGGTTAATCGATGGGCCAGCGATTTCGCCGCTATCTTTCCCTTCTTCGTGATGTCACCCGATTTGCTCACGCCCAAATCCCCAATTGTTCGACGGATCTACAATAACCCAAGATGGAATCTACCATCGTTTGTGAAATTTGCGGCACATCAAACCAGCCGAGGGCATCAGAGAAACCTTTGTCGCGGCAACCGTAATAGGGTGAGAAGGGTGCCGGAAGATGTGGCGCCCGCGCGGGGACAAGCCCCGCGCGCCGGGCTCTCGTGAACCGAACCGCCTTCGGCGTTTCGGCCTTCGGCTTCGATCCCTGGCGCGAACGCCCGCTCCGCGGGCGGGTGGCGGTCCAACGACAGGCCAAGACGCGGCCCGCCGGACGCGATGGTGACGAGGCCTGGAGGGGAGAATGCGGCGTTGGCCATGGCTCCCGAGTGCAGGTTGGAATGCCATCCTTCCTGTATCTCCGGCTGCGATGGGCGTGCGTATGAGGCCGAAATGTGCGCGGCACGCAGGCGGTCGGATGGGTCTCGCTGCCTGCGGCTACGGTGGCGCAGCCGCGCCAGTTTCATCGGCGCAGCGATGCCGTCAACGGCGCGGAGCGGGGAGCTTTGGACATGCCCGGAACGCGGTCGAAGTCTGAAGAGTTGGCGGTTTTCGTGTCGTTGTAACCCCGGCCAAGCCGTTGTCCGATGCGGTGAACTCGGTGGCGGGAAAGGCCATGGCGCTCCTTCGCCAACTGTTCATCGAGGCAGTCACCATCCCTGCATGTCTCTCATCGCGTAAATCCCGCGCCGGTCCGTTCAACCCGCCGTCCGGGCAAATTTCCCCTGCCGCGAAAAGTGCTCCGCTGACGCTGCGCCCCTTCGGGTGACGGCGAAGCCGTCAACTTTTCCCGGCATTCCTCGCGTCCGCTTCGCTCCAAATTTTCCCTCCCGGCGGGTCCTCCACTTCGTTCCGGCCCTCCGCTTACGCTGCGGGTGAACCGGCCCGCCTATGCGGTCTTTCCGCTGGAGCCATCGCAGGGATGGTCCCTGCGACGAACAGCGAAAGGATCATCACCATGGCCATCACCCTCGGCACGTTCACCAAGCAGAACGACGGCAGCTTCACCGGGACCCTCAAGACCCTCAACGTCACCGCCAACCTCGTCATCGTCCCCGTGGACAAGATGTCCGAAAACGCCCCCGACTATCGCGTCTATGCCGGTAACGGCCAGCGCTACGAGGTCGGCGCCGGTTGGAGCCAGGTCGCCAAGTCGAGCGGTGAGACCTACCTGAACCTCAAGATCGCCGCGCCGGAATTCGGCCCCAACTGGGTGCGCGCCCGCCTCGTCAAGCTGGAGACGCCGATGGAGGACAGCACCTCGCACCTCGCCCTGTGGGAGCCGCGCGAGCGCTGATCCCGCCCACTCCCGAAGGCCCCGCCGGAGCACATCCGGCGGGGCCTATCTTCGTGCATTCCGCCGCGCCCGACCGCCGCAATCCAAGCGGTGTCGGCGCTGGTCGCGCCGACGGGCTTTCCGTCTCGATCTTCCCATTCTGCCATCCGGCGTAACGAGCCTGTAAAGGATCGCGGGCACCCTCCAAAATACTCCGTTCCGCTGGCGCTCCACTCCGCATTTTGGCTCCTCCCGCGCCCGCTTCGCGGCGGCTTCGCCGTCCTTGACAGGCTCTATCCGGATGACCGGGGACCCCGTTCTCGACGGGAGAACGGCTCAATCAAGGAGGTTCCCATGTCCATCCAGATCAATTTCACCCACGACATCCGCGTTGAGTATCGCGGCCATTTCTACGCTGAGGACGAGCTGCGCGAGAGCATCTGGCTCGTCAATATGGAGCTGCGCAACGGCCTGCCGCAGCGCGAGCGCATCGAGGCCAAGCGGCAGATCGCGGAAATGGAAGCAGCGCTCAAGGCGCTTGTGACGGCCGAGAGAGCGGGGCGTTGAGCCCCGCTTTTCGCGGCGTTTTCGAGCCGGACGCCGCTTTCCTGTTCCTCATTGCCGAAGGGGGATCGTTTTCGGCACCCCCCGTTTTCCGATCCTGAGCAAGCGCGCTCCCCGCCGACATCCTTCGCCCATTCGCGTCGAACTTCGCCGAAAGGAGGCAAAGGATGATCGATCACACATCGAGAGCGGCCGAAGCCCGCAAAGGCTCGCCGTTCCTCTCCACGCGGGAGGCCGCATTCTATCTCGGCCTCTCCTTCCGCACCCTTGAAAAGATGCGCCTGACAGGCAACGGCCCGCGCTTCCGCAAGCATGGCCGCTTTGTCCGCTACCACATCGCCGACCTCGATTCCTGGTCGGAAGGACGGCGGCATTCCTCCACATCTGATGAGGGAGAACGCGGATGAAAAGGCCCGCTTTTCTTCCTCTCGCCGCCACGCTTGCGGGCATCGCGCTCGTAGGCTTCTCCGCCATCGCGCATCCCCAGCCACACGTTGTCTGGAACGCTTCCGCCAGCGCGCCGATCGGTCTTTATCGCGTCATCGCCGGCGCGCCAGAACGCGGCGACTTCGTCCTCGTCCGCCTCCCGAAGTCCATTGAAAAGCTGGCCGCTATTCGCGGCTATCTGCCCGCCGGCGTGCCGCTCATCAAGCGCATTGCCGCCGTCGCCGGCGATGATGTTTGCGCCTTCGACGGGGCCATCATCGTCAATGGCGAAATCGTTGCCCGCCAGCGCAAGGTGGATCGGGCAGGACGTTCCCTGCCGCGCTGGAATGAATGCCGGGAACTTGTCCAGGGCGAATTCTTCCTCCTGACGAAAGCCCCGGACTCCTTCGACAGCCGCTATTTCGGGCCGGAGACGAGCGCCCGCGTGATCGGGAGGCTCGCCGCGCTATGGATCGACTGAGCCCCCTTATCTTCGCGGCGGCTGTTATCGTCACGCCCGCCGAGGCCGCCGCTGTCGACCAGTTTCAGGGGCACATTGTCGAAGCGTCGCAGCGTTTCGGCATTCCCGTCAGATGGATCGAGGTGGTCATCATGGCCGAGAGCAGCGGCGACCCGAAGGCCGTCTCACCCAAGGGCGCCATGGGCCTGATGCAGCTCATGCCGGACACATGGGCGGAGTTGCGCGATCAGCATGATCTCGGCGCCGATCCCTTCGATCCGCGCACGAATATCCTCGCCGGAACCGCCTATCTCAAGGCCATGCAGCACCGGTTCGGCTATCCGGCGCTCTTCGCCGCCTACAACGCCGGACCGGGCCGCTACGCGGACCATCTGCGGACCGGAAAACCGCTTCCCGCCGAGACCCGCGACTATGTCGCGCGCATCGTAGAGATGCTCGCGGACGCGGGCGGATTCGCTCTGCACGCAACGACTACCCCGCCGACCGGCACGCGGAGTCCCGATCAAATCGCCTCCGGTCATCGGCTCTTTTTCTCGCTCTCGCCGACGAAAAACGAGGCCGCAAATGACGAAAATTCCGTCCCGAATGGTGAGCTTTTCGTACCGCTTTCGACGCGAAAGTCGGATGAAAAATGAGGCGAGAAATACAGCGCCAGAGTCCGCTTCCCCATGCGCTCCTCGCTCCTTCCTTCGCCCGGCGGCGCGGCTTCGCCGCCGTCGGGCTTTCTCGCCACCAGTCGATGTGATCGCAGATGATCGCGGATGGTCGTAAAGAGGCTGAGGGGAGCCGCGTAAGGCAAGATGAAGCTCCGGCACCATCTGCGGTGTCGCGCATCGTAAGCCTTTGTCTGCACATCGATGTTCCCGTGGGCGGATGGTGCTATGCACCTCCGGGGTGGTGCCATGGGGGTCGCAACTCCCCGGTTTTCCTGGGGTCGTTTGGCACCAATTTCCAGAGGCCAGTTTCGCTACCATTTTATGGGGATTGATGAGGAGCGGACCGTGTTCGACGACGACGATTTCAAACCCAAGCTCGGCAAGATCCGCTCGCGCGGCTCGAAGGGCGGCCGCAAATTCCTGCATCAGGTTTTGGCTGCATCAAACCTCGCGCGCGGCGGAGCGGGCGGCACACGCAAGTCCCGCTTCACCGGCAGCCGCATCGGGCGCGGCGCAGGCGTCGGGCGCGTGCTGGCGAACCGAGACCGTTACGCAGCCTTCCGCCAGCGCCGCGTCATCATCAAATCCCGCATCGCCAAGCTGGCCGGCAAGGGGATGGCCAAGGGAATGGAAAGCGCGCGAGCGCATCTGCGCTATATCCAGCGCGACGGCGTGACCCGCGAGGGCGAGCCGGGTGAGCTTTACGGCGCCGAGCAGGACCGGGCGGACGGAAAAGCCTTCCTGGAGCGTTCCGAGGGCGACCGCCATCAGTTCCGCTTCATCGTCTCGGCCGAGGACGGCGCGGAATACGACGACCTCAAGCCGCTCACCCGCCGCCTGATGAACCGCATGGAGGAAGATCTCGGTACCAAGCTCGATTGGGTGGCGGTCGATCATTACAACACCGGCCATCCGCACACGCATATCCTGGTGCGTGGCCGCGACGAGCGCGGCAAGGACCTCATCATCGCCCGCGATTACATCACCACCGGCATGCGCGAGCGCGCCGCGGAGATCGTCAGCCTGGATTTCGGGCCGCGCTCGGATTTCGAGATCGAGAACCGGCTGCGCCGCGAGATCGAGCAGGAGCGCCTGACCAGCATCGATCGCCGCCTCATCCGTGACATGGACGATGCTGGTCTCGTCGCCGCGACTGACCGCGACGCCTTCCAGCAGAGCCTGCGCGTGGGCCGGCTGCAGAAGCTGAAGCGGCTCGGCTTGGCCGAGGAACTTCGCCCCGGCCAGTGGCGGCTGGAAGTGGGGCTGGAGGATACGCTCCGCCGCATGGGCGAGCGCGGCGACATCATCAAGACCATGCACCGCGAAACGGCCGGGCAAAACATCGCCCGCAGCCCCGGCGATTACGTCATCCTCGACCTAGGAGACCCGACCGCGAGCCCCGTCATCGGGCGCGTGGTGGCGCGCGGGCTATCCGACGAACTCAAAGATCGCCATTATCTGATCGTCGACGGGGTAGATGGGCGGACCCATTACGTCGACATCGGCAGGGGCGAGGCGACCGAGCCGACACCGGACGGCAATATCGTCCGTGTGACGCCGAAGAACATCGAGCCTCGGCGCGTGGATCGAACCGTCGCTGAGGTCGCCGCTGCCAACGACGGGCGCTACACCATCGACCTGCACCTCAAGCACGATCCCCGCGCCACAGAGGATTACGCCGAGACCCATGTGCGGCGGCTCGAAGCCATCCGCCGCGCCACCGGTGGCGTTGCCCGTGAGCCCGACGGGACCTGGATCGTCGAGCCCGACCATCTCGACCGGGTGGTGGAATACGAGCGGAGCATGGCTCGCGCAGCGCCGGTCATCGTCGAGAAGCTTTCCCATCTCACGCTCGACCGGCAGGTGGGCACCGACGGCGCCACCTGGCTCGACCGCGAGCTCGTCTCGGATCATCCGGAGCCCACCCGCGACTCCGGTTTCGGCCGGGAGGTGCGCGAGGCCCAGGCCCGCCGCCGGCAATGGCTGATCGCCGAGGGCCTCGCTCACGAGGAACAGAATCGGATCGTCTATCGTGCCAACATGCTTGCCGTTTTGCGCCGGCGCGAGCTCACTCGCGTGGCCGGTCAGCTCTCCGAGGAGTTGGGCCTTGCCTATGTCGAAGCCCGCCCCGGCGAGCCGGTGGAGGGGACGCTCCGCCGTTCCGTCCAACTCGCCAGCGGCAAATATGCGCTCGTCGAGAACAGCCGCGAATTCACCCTCGTCCCATGGCGCCCCATCCTCGAACGCCATGTCGGCAAGCAGGTCTCCGGCATCATGCGCGACGACGGCATCTCCTGGACAATTGGAAGGCAGAGGGGTGGGCCGAACATAACGTAGTCATTCGTGGGGAAAGACCCGTCGGCAGGGGGCTTCAATTGACAATCGCGGTGTTGATCAAACGACGGCGCGACCTTCCGCTAAGCGCTGCAAAGCATGCGTTTCGCCAGAAATGTCCAGAGCAACCCCGCCAGAATCAACCGATAGATCACGAAATGAGTAAAGCTGGCGCGCTAGAGCCAAGCCATCAGCCCGGCAATCGCAGCAAGTGCACTTGCAAACGCAAGCATCCCGGCAAGCACTGCGTCGCCCTGAAGCGCGACGTCCCCGGGCCGAGCGAGGTCATAACCTCCAAGAAGGCCCGCCGCGGTGGTGGTGCGGATAGAGAGCGGTAACGAAAAGTGTGCCGTGTCAACGGCGTCGCTTGTCCACCGTTGGGGGACAGTGGACGAGCGGCTAGTGTTCCCGGACAGACGCAGGAAGCTCACGATCGGCCCAATGCGGGATCGACCGATCTTGCTTTGGACGACGCGGAGGAGGAAGTATCCCCACCGCATGCTCAGCTTTGGCCAGCTTTTCGAATTGGTCGGGGGGTATCGCCGACCGCAATCCCTCGACGGCGGTCTTCAGAGCTTGGGCCTTTTCACCTCGTTCGATCGCTTGATCGGCCGCCAGTGTCGCAATCAACGGTACCGGCTGCGTACCGCCACCTGGCGGATGATCATTTGCTGTGGGTGGCCGCGTATCATCTTCCGGTCGTGGGCTAGCCGAGCGAGGGCGGAAAACGGGAGGCTCGAGGAAGTCGATTAACGCTTTTTTCGCAGACGGACCGTGTTCGACTTGCGCGAAGACCTGCCGATCGTGAAGCGCCGCGTCAGCATCGGCAATCGATCGTACGATCGGCCGCTCCCTATCAAGTGAATGAGAGTTGAGAGCTTTCGATAGCGAAGGGGAGACCGTCGACACCAAAACTGTTGTCGACAAGAGCGCTAGGGTTTTGAGATTGTTCCTCATGCAAACTTCCTTCCATACCGCAGGCTACGGTCATGAAATTAGGAGGCTCGTGTATCTGGGGTTCATCCCTACGGTGCCGAAAAGTTTCCAAAGGAAGAAATTTTGTAAACGAACGTTGCTCGGAAGACCATTACGAGGAACGCGTCAAATCCGGGATGGTCGGCTGCAGCGCATTGAGGCAATCATCCAGTGGCAGCATCGTGTGGCGTCGGAAGGCGACAATCACCGCTTCCTCTTCCACCGACAGGACCGTCGAACGTGGTTCTGCCGGTCCCGTCCGGCGGTCGCTGACCGTATCACGGTTCTTCCACTTGGCGGCCATCTTCTGGTTAATCCCGTAGCGCTTGGCCAGCGTTTTCAGGCTCGCTTGACTATTCTGTATTGCTCGACGAACCGCCTCTGTCGTCGTGGCGCTGCCGTGAAGAAACTGTCCCATAGTGCATCCTTCCATTCCTGGGAAAACAATGCACCATCAAAGCCCGGGATCAAACACCAAGACCTGCCGCAAGAAGTTTTCAGGCGAGCCAAAATTCGATTGAAACTTCTGGCTGGTTTCGCGCTTGAAAGATACCGCAATCTCGTCAGGAGCAAACTTTGGTGGTAAAATGCCAAGCGCGTTCTACCAATAAAATCCATATCGACGGAATTTGGGCGGCAAGAACGAGGGTAGCCGTGGTTTATAAGACATGCCCGCAATTGTCGGATACTGCGGTGTTGCCAAGGCGGTGAGTTCACGCAGCCTGGCGATCCGACTTTCTGTGCTTGGATGCGTTCGCAAGAGAGACGGCTCGGGAATGCGCCGGCCGGGAAGAAAAATTTCTTCCCAGAACCTTCCGACACGACGTTCGAGTTTGCTCAGCGCTCTCATGAGACCCTCCGGGTCGCCAGTCAGCTCTGCCGCCGCGCGATCTGCGTCATACTCGCGGGTGCGCGACAGGCCGAGCTGCACGAGCGCCATCAAGGTGGGCGCGAAGATGAGAAGCGCCACGATATGCCACGGAACATAGACCGCGCCCGCGAAAATAAGAGGTAGGTTGAGGAGCAGCAGGAATTGTCCAAGCCAACTCGCGATGGAAACCAACCGTGACATCATATCTGCCAATCCCATGATCCACAGGTCGCGGTTCGCGATGTGGCCAACTTCGTGAGCCAGGACGCCGACGAGTTCGCGACCGTCGAGGAGTTGAAGCAGTCCATCGGTGACGCAGATTGTACTGTCTTCCGGACTGCCCATCGCGAAGGCGTTCGGCAACGGGCTCGATACGCGATAGAGCTTCGGCGCGCGCGGCAAATCGGCACGTCGCGCAAGTTCCGCTATTCCTGCGACAAGGCCGGGCGCATCACGTCCCGTTATGCGCTCCGCCTGATATGCGGACAGCAAGAAGTCTTGCGGCAGATTGGGGGCAAAAATCAGACCCGCAACCATTCCGAAGGCAAGCAGCAGCCCGACCTCCGCGCCGACGACCGCTGTCATGGACACCCAGGCGATCATCGCCATAAGGCCAAGCAAGAGCGCGGATTGGACGAGATTGATAAATCGATGCCTCGTCGAGACAGCAGGCATTTCCGGCTCCTATCGCGGTTCGCCAAGTGTGATCCTGAGGCTCTTGTGTTGATCGCCGCGCCGGAGGTGCAATTCAACCTGATCCCCGGGGCGATGCGCTTCGAGCGCCGCGATCAGGTCAGCCGCTTCATCAACTCTAGTCGCTCCAAGGCCGATTATCCGGTCGCCGGCTACAATGAACCCATCGCCGCTAATGCGGGCGGGGACCAGTCCCGCGCGGGCAGCGGGGCCGTCAGGATCGACTCCGAGGACCATGACGCCGGAGGTGCCCTTCTGCGCGAGCATTGAATCGACCCTAGGATCGAATAAAACGCCGAGACGTGGCGGTGCATAGCTGCCGCGAGCGATGAGCTGTGGCACCACCCGATTGACCGTATCGACGGGCACCGCAAAGCCGATTCCCGCGCTGCCGCCGGATGGACTGAAAATCGCCGTGTTGACGCCGATCAGACGCCCCGCGCTGTCAATCAGAGGGCCACCGGAATTTCCGGGGTTAATTGCTGCGTCCGTCTGGATCAGGCCACGTATCGGGAGACTGCCTTCTCCCGGCAATTCGCGGCCGAGAGCCGAGACAATTCCGGTCGTCATCGTCCAGTCCAAGCCAAACGGATTGCCGATGGCGAACACGCTCTGACCGACACGCAACTCGTTGCTGGTGCCGATGGGGATTGGCGGTGGCCGGTCAGAACCTACGCCGATATGCAGGACTGCCAGATCGTGCTCGGGGGCACGCCCCACCAGGCGCGCGGAGAAGGCACGGCCATCAGCCAGCCTGACGACTGCCCGGCTCGCGCCGGCGATAACATGATTGTTCGTCACCACATGACCGAGTTCGTCCCAGACGAATCCTGAACCGTTCCCGCGCGGAACGTCATAGGCATTCCGGGTCCAGGGATCGACTACACGCTCGGCCGTCGTGATGAAGACGACACTGTCTCGAGCGGCGTTGAATACCGTGATGGTGCTTTGTTCAAACGCCGCCAGGTCGCCGCGCGGAGCCACGGCGCGCGGTTCGGCAAACCGACCGAGCACAACGCCCTGAATGATAGGAAAGCTCTGCCACACAATTATGATAAGGAGCGCGGCAGAGGTTGCTGAAACAAGTCGAATGAAAAAGGTTCGGTTCATTGACCGCCATCTGCATTTTCAGTAGGGGGCTGTTCGCGTCGGTCCTGATCGCGCACGAGCCAATGGACAACCCCGAGCGCAAGCGCCGCGCCCGCGAGTGCGGCAATCTTGGATGATTCCGTCTCGCCGAGGTCCAGGATGATGAATTTGCGCGCGATGGCGAGGAGCGCGATCAGCACGATCGTGCGGACCTGGAGGATCCCGAAGCTGCGTTCGGTCGCAACAAGAAGGGAGCGCTTGAACTCGAGCGCGATCACCACGGTGAAGATCATGCCGAACACCACCTGAAAGGTGGCGTAATCGAGAGTGTCGAATGCCCCCAGAACCAGGCGGTTCACGACTTCGCGCATCAGCGCCCAGACCGACGCCACGACGATCGCCGCAATGATGACGCTGAGGACGAAGATGACAACTTGCTCGAACTTCTCGTAGAGCGTCATCGCCGACCATTGTTCACGGGTCAGCCCGGATCGTTGCAAGTCTTTCATGATTGCCTCTCGAAGGCCGCCCCGGAGAGACAAGCTCCCCGGGGCTTCTCCAGACGGTGCGATATCGCA
Organism: Oceanibaculum nanhaiense; assembly: GCF_002148795.1. NCBI lineage: Bacteria > Pseudomonadati > Pseudomonadota > Alphaproteobacteria > Rhodospirillales > Oceanibaculaceae > Oceanibaculum > Oceanibaculum nanhaiense. Next base: position 96,150 of record NZ_MPOB01000010.1, read on the forward strand.
CGGAGCGGAGGGGACGCCGCAAACCGGCGACACCCAATGTGGCAAATCAGCCGTTCTTGACCTCGATGCGCTTGACCTTCGCCTGCGCCTCGGGAGTTTGGGGCAGCTTGATCGTCAGAACCCCGTTCTTGAAGGATGCCTGCGCCTTTTCGCCATCCACACCGGGAGGGAGCGGAATTGTCCGGTAGATCGCGCCGTAGCTGCGCTCGGACAGGTAATACCCCTTTTTCTCCTCCTGGCGCTCGATCTTCTTCTCCCCCTTCACAGTCAACATGTCATCGTTGACCGTCACCTCGATGTCCTTCATCTCCATGCCCGGCAGCTCGATCGATACTTCGATCGCCTTGTCGGTCTCGACCACGTCGGATTTCGCTTCGCCGCTGCCAAAGGGCCATTCGAAATGACCGACACGGTTCCAGAAGTTCTCGAACACATGGTTCATTTCGCGCTGGAGTGTCGCGATCGGGTTGTCTTCGCTGCTCTTGGCATCTGGCGCGCCGTCCTTGCGCGCCCAGGGAATGAGGTCTTTGATCTGCATGATATGGTCTCCTTCGGTTTTCAGGCGCCCTTGACGGCGATCTTTTTCGGCTGCGCTTCAGGGGCTCGGGGGAGCGTCAAGGTGAGGACACCTCCACGCATCTCGGCTTCGATCCTGTTGGGGTCGAAGTCCTCGGAAAGCGTGAAGGCACGCTCGAAATCGCCCTCGCCATATTCGGCATAGGCAAGTTCGAGGTTTTCCGGCCGCACCGGGTCAACTTTGCCGCGGATCGTCAACACACGATTTTCGAGCGTGATCTCGACCGCATCGGCGGCGACCCCAGGCATTTCAAGCATCATGGAGACACCCTGATCGGTCTCGACGATATCGGTCAACGGGCGGTAGATGCGTCCGCCGCCGGTGGTCTCGGGCGAGTCGGTCGGCGTCTTTTCGGCGGCTTGCGTGATGTCGGTGCTCATCGTTCCAGCTCCTCTCAGGCTGCCTTGATCTCGATTTTCTTCGGCTTTTCTTCCTCGGGCCGGGAGATGACGATCCGCAATACGCCGTTCGTCATCCTCGCCTCGACCTTGTCATCCGAGGCCGCGAACGGCAGGCGGATAGTGCGGGAAAACCTGCCGAAACCGCGTTCGTTGCGGTGCCAGCGCGCACCGTCGGGAACCTCGGGCGCCTTGCGTTCGCCCGAAAGCGTCAGGACGTTGTCCTTAACCGAAATCTCAATGTCGCCCGGTTCGATGCCGGGAAGTTCAGCGGCGATGGCAACGGCCTCAGGGCCTTGCCAGATATTCACCGCCGGGAACGCCGCGCGGGACGGCGGCCAGAAACCGCGGTCGAGATCGCGCATCATGGAGCGCATCAGCGCGAAGGGATCGCTGCGGCGCAGATATGTCGGATAGAGCATTGCTGGCCTCCTGCTGCTGATCGATGCCCCCGAACCGGCGGCATGGTCCGAGCGGGCAACGGTGCCGGCCAGATGTCGGTTCGGAGACCGCCCATCAAGATAGGCGGTTCCCATTTATTATGCAAGCATATATAATGGATGCATTGCGTTTTGGATGGAGTGCGGTCTCTCCTGTGTCCCATGCAATCGGAGGAAGGATACCCATGATCTCTTCGGACATCGCGCTGATCGGGACGACGATCCACCGGGTCGCGCAGCTCATCCAGCAGCGGATCGACCAAGAAATTCGCGGCAGCGGCCTGACCCGCCTGTCCTGGATGGCGGCGGCGCATGTCGAGGATGAGCCTGGGCTGACCATCGGCGATCTGGCCGACCGGCTGGAGGTCGGCCCGGCCACAGCCGGCCAGCTCGTCGATCGCATGGTCAGGGGCGGCTGGGTCGAGCGGTCGCCCTCGCTCGACGACAGGCGGGCGCAGATCGTCACGGCAACGTCGAAGGCCCGGGCGATGCTGAAGGAACTCGCGCCGCGGCAATCGGCGCTCGAAGATGAAATCCTGCAGGATCTGTCGGCGGACGAAAGGCGCGTCCTGCTGGCGCTGCTCGAGCGGATCAGGGCGCGGATCGGGCGCTAATGAAAGGGACAAGGGGCATGGAAAAGAAGACCGAATACAACATCTGGTACTGGGTGGTGGCTTTCATAGCCGTGCTTTTCATCCAGAACCTGATCGCCGGCTGGCAATCCGTCGCGCCGATCAGCTACAGCCAGTTCGAGAAGTATCTCGCTGACGGGAAAATTTCCTCTGTCGCGGTCGGGTCAGACACTATCACAGGTGCCTTCGCCGAACCGGTCGACGGCAAGAAGCAGTTCGTGACGACCGTAGTGAATCCCGCAATCCTGGAACGGATAGACCGGTCAGGTATCGAGATCACTGGCGTTCCGCAAAACACTTTTCTCGGCACGCTGATTTCCTGGGTGGCGCCAGCGCTTGTCTTCTTCGGAATCTGGATGCTGCTGTTCCGTAAGTTCGCCGACAAACAGGGTTTCGGCGGGTTCATGCAGGTCGGCCGCAGCAAGGCCAAGGTTTACATGGAAAAAGAAACCGGCGTCAGCTTCGCCGACGTGGCCGGTGTGGACGAGGCCAAGGCCGAGCTGGAGGAGGTCGTGGAGTTCCTCAGGAACCCCGCCGAATACGGAAAGCTGGGCGCACATATCCCCAAAGGCATATTGCTCGTCGGGCCGCCGGGCACCGGCAAGACGCTTCTGGCGCGCGCGGTGGCAGGCGAGGCCGGCGTGACCTTCTTTTCGATCTCGGGATCAGAGTTCGTCGAGATGTTCGTGGGCGTCGGTGCCGCACGGGTGCGCGACCTCTTCGAGCAGGCCCGGAAATCGGCCCCGGCGATCATCTTCATCGACGAACTCGACGCTCTTGGGAGGGCGCGCTCCTCCGGCCAGATCGCCGGTGGCCATGATGAGCGTGAGCAGACGCTGAACCAGCTTCTGACCGAGCTCGACGGCTTCGACCCTTCGGTGGGCATCGTGCTCCTGGCCGCCACCAACCGACCCGAGATTCTCGACCCCGCGCTGCTGCGTGCGGGACGCTTCGACCGTCAGGTGCTGGTGGACCGGCCCGACAAGACGGGGCGTGTGCAGATCTTGAACGTGCACATGAAGAAAGTGACGCTCGCCCCAGACGTCGATGCCGAGAAGGTCGCAGCTCTTACTCCCGGCTTTTCCGGCGCGGATCTTGCCAATCTCGTCAACGAGGCAGCATTGCTCGCCACGCGCCGCAAGGCTGATGCGGTGACGATGGACGACTTCAACAATGCCGTCGAGCGCATCATCGCAGGGTTGGAAAAGAAGAACCGGGTGCTCAATCCGCGCGAACGCGAGGTCGTGGCGCACCACGAGATGGGGCACGCGCTGGTCGCGATGGCTCTGCCGGGGGTGGATCCGGTGCACAAGGTCTCGATCATACCGCGCGGCATCGGCGCGCTCGGCTACACCATCCAGCGGCCGACCGAGGACCGCTTCCTGATGACCCGCGAGGAGCTGGAGAACAAGATCGCCGTGCTGCTGGGCGGGCGCGCGGCCGAGAAGATCGTCTACGACCACCTCTCGACCGGGGCGGCGGACGATCTGGTCAAGGCCACCGATATCGCCCGCGCCATGGTCGCGCGGTACGGGATGGACGAAGACCTCGGGCATGTCAGCTACGACACCGATCGGCCCGGCTTTCTCGGCACCGGTGACCAGTCGTCGTGGCTGAACCGCCGCTACAGCGACGCCACTGCCGAGCGGATGGACGCGAAGGTGCGCGACATCGTGGATGGCGTTTTCAAGCGCACCCTCACCCTTCTTGAAACCAATCGGGATCTTCTTGAGCAATCGGCGCAGGATCTCCTGCAACGAGAGACACTGGACGAGTCCGATCTGGTGGCAATTGGGTCCAAGGTGAAAAGAACGGAAGCCGTCGCTGCGTGACGCTGTCAGTGGCGCAGATGATCGGCGGACAACCCTGACTGGATAGAGAAACGGAGAAGACGAATGGCAAACGGAGCTTGCGATATTTGCGGTCGCCCGGCGACGGCGCGCGTGCGCGCCTCGGTGAACGGCAAAGTTCAGAACATGGAGCTGTGCGATCAGCACTACCGCGAAATGGTGCGCCGGTCGGGCCGCAGCGCATCGCCGCTGGAGTCCCTGTTCGGACGACATTCCCTTTTTGACGAATTCTTCGGCGATAGCGGGTTCGGCAGCCTGTTCAGCGACAGCCCGCTGCGGGGTGGCGCACTGGGCGCCACGGGCGCGGGTGAGGACGACGTCGTGGATGCCACCTTCGGGGAGGAAGCGCCGCGCCGCGGATCGCGGCGCGGCGGCGGACGCACCATCGCCGATCGGCTGAGCGAACAGGGCAACAAACTGTTGCAGGATGCCGCACAGAAGGCTGGAGAATTCGGGCGCAGCGAGGTCGATACCGAACATCTGCTTCTGGCACTGACCTCGTCCGACGTCGTCAAAACGATCCTGGAACAGTTCAAGGTCGATGTGGACGACCTGCGGCGCCAGGTCGAGAAGGAAGCGAAGCGTGGAGAGGCCAGGACGGAGGGCGAAATCGGCGTCAGTCCTCGCCTGAAGGACGCGTTGAACCGGGCCTTCATCGCCTCGAACGAACTCGGCCATTCCTATGTCGGTCCCGAGCACCTGCTGATCGGCCTTGCCGAGGAAGGTGAAGGCCTGGCCGCGTCGATCCTGCGCAAATACGGATTGACGCCGCAGGCGCTGCGCCAGCAGGTGACCAAGGTCGTGGGCAAGGGTGCCGAGGAGGGCCGCGTGGAGGCGCCTTCCAGCACGCCCGATCTCGACCAGTTCAGCCGTGACCTGACGAAGCTCGCCCGCGAGGGCAAGCTCGATCCCGTCATCGGCCGCGCCCGCGAGATCGAGACGACGATCGAAGTTCTGGCCCGGCGGAAAAAGAACAATCCGGTGCTGATCGGCGAGCCGGGTGTGGGCAAGACCGCCATCGTCGAAGGACTCGCACAACGCATCGTCGCGGGGGAAGTGCCCGAAGCGCTGCGCGACAAGCGCCTTGTCGAGCTCAACATCAACTCGATGGTTGCCGGGTCCAAGTACCGCGGTGAGTTCGAGGAGCGGGTGCAGAAGATCCTCAAGGAGATCACCGAGGAGAAGGACAGCCTGATCCTGTTCATAGACGAGATCCACACCATCGTCGGCGCCGGCCAGGGCGGCGGCGAGGGCGGTCTCGACATCGCCAACACCTTCAAGCCGGCGCTAGCGCGGGGCGAGTTGAACCTGATCGGCGCGACGACGCTCAACGAATACCAGAAATACATCGAGAAGGACGCAGCGCTCGAACGCCGCTTCCAGCCGGTCTATGTCGAGGAACCCACGGTCGCTCAGGTCATCATGATCCTGCGCGGCCTGCGCGACACGCTGGAGGCGCACCACAAGGTGACGATCACCGACGAGGCCATCGTCGCGGCGGCCGAGCTTTCGGACCGCTACATCACTGGCCGCTTCATGCCTGACAAGGCGATCGACCTGATCGATCAGGCCGCCGCACGGGTGAAGATCAGCGCCACAGCGCGCCCCGTGGACGTCCAGGAGCTAGAGGCCGAGGTCGCGCAGATCAAGCGCGAGCAGGACTATGCCGCAGCCCGCAAGCAATTCGACCGGGCAGCGGAATTGAAGAGGGAACTCGAACAGAAGCAGAAGGAGCTGGACGAGCTTCTGGAGATTTGGAAGCGCGACCAGGCTTCGGCGACCGCCGAGGTGCGCGCCGATCATGTCGCGCAGATCGTCTCCAAGATCACCGGCGTTCCGGTCACCGAGCTGACCACCGAGGAGAAGGACAAGCTCCTCAAGCTCGAGGAGAAGCTGCACGAGCGCGTCATCGGCCAGGAAGAGGCCATCCGCGCCGTGGCCGATGCGGTGCGCCTGGCGCGCGCGGGCCTGCGCGAAGGACGCGGCCCGACGGCGACATTCCTGTTCCTCGGGCCGACCGGGGTTGGCAAGACGGAACTGGCCAAGACGCTCGCCGAGGTGATCTTCGGCGACCAGGATGCGATGATCCGCATCGACATGTCGGAGTATGGCGAGCGCCACTCGGTTGCCCGGCTGGTTGGCGCGCCTCCGGGCTACGTCGGATACGACGAAGGCGGGCAACTGACGGAGAAGGTGCGGCGTCGGCCCTACTCGGTCGTGCTCCTCGACGAAATCGAGAAGGCGCATCCGGATGTATACAACATCCTACTTCAGGTGTTCGACGATGGCCGCCTGACAGATGGCAAGGGCCGCGTGGTGGACTTCACCAACACCATCATCATCGCCACCTCGAACCTCGGTTCGGACATCATCCAGCGCAACCTCAAGAAGCGCGGCACCAAGGAGTTCGACGAGGCAAAGCAGAAGTCCGAACTGATGGACGTGCTGCGCGGTCATTTCCGGCCAGAGTTCATCAACCGGATCGACGAGATCATCGTTTTCCATTCGCTGAACCAGACCGAGATCCGCCAGATCGTCGAGTTGCAGCTGAACCGGGTGAAGCGGACTGCACTGGGGCAGGGGGTCGAACTCGAATTCGACGTGAGCGTCGTGGATCACTTCGGCGCGGTCGGCTTCCGTCCCGAATTCGGCGCCCGCGAGCTGCGCCGGCTGATCCGGTCGGAGTTGGAGACCGAGTTGGCCCGCGAAATGCTCTCCGGGCGGATCGAGGATGGTGACAAGGTCCGCGTCGCTTGGTCAGCGAACGAACAGAAGGTCGTGTTCGAAAAGATCGCAAAGGACACCGGTGACAATAGCCCGGACGATCAGGCCGAGGCCGGGATCGACGAGTCCAGCGAAGCTGCCGAAAACAAGGCGGACGCTCCGACACCCGATGTCCCGGTCGACACCAAGGATAGGGAGCAGTCCAAGGACGATAAGTCTACCGGGTGACGTCGTGGAGGACTGGCCGGCGCGATGACGGTCGCGCCGGCTCATCTCGTCAAAAAGCGACAAGCAAGGTCACACGGCATGGAAGTCATCAGAGCATTTCGCAATCTTGACCGGCACGGCCAACAGCGCGCGCCTGAGGTCATCGAGGAAGAGGTGCGGCAACTTGAACCGCATCTTGTACGCTTCCGCGAGAATCTCGTCCGGCTCGAAGTCGTCGCCTCCCAGACGAGGGGCAAGACGCGCATCAAAGTCAGCTTGCGCTTGCAACTGCCATCGGGCGTGATCGCGGCGCAGGAAGAGGGGTTCGAGATCGAGCCGGTCCTGCGCAAGGCCTTTGCCGACTTGCGCCGCCAAGTCGATCGGCATGTGGCGCGCCTCAAGCACGAGCCGGAGTACAAGCGTCCCGCCCGCCGGCGCCGGATCGGCGCCCCCCTGCCGCCCGCGCGGGATGCGGCGGAGGCGGAGCGGCGCCAACTCTTCTTCGACCTGATCGAGGATCATCTCGATACGGTCTACGACACCGTCAGGCGTGAGTTGACCTATCTCGAATGCAGCGGATCGGTACCACAGGGCTATCTTGCCGTTCGCGATATCGTCGATGCGACGATCCTCAATGGGCTCGATCGCTTCGAGCGGCGGCCGACCGAATTCTCCGTCCGGGACTGGCTGACGCAACTGGCCTTCGAGACCATCGAGGCCGAGGCGCAGGCCGCGCGCCGCGCGGTGCCCGAGGATGCCGCCCCGATCGACGTGGCGCCCGAGGTGCTGGCCGGGGAGCCTACTGAGTCGGATGAGGAGATGTTCGAGTTCTACCAGCCCGACGACGTGCTGCTGCTCGAGGAGCTCATCGCCGACGACGACGGCACGGATCCTGAGACCGAAGCGAATCGGCATGAGATCGGCATGGCGCTGCACCGGGCAATCGCCGATCTTTCGCCGGCCGAACGCCGCGTTCTCTATCGGCTCCACCTAGACGACGCCACGGTTGCGGAGACGGCGGACCTCTTGGGCCTTTCCGAGGCAGAGGTCAAAGAAATCGCAGAGAAGGCGGGCGAGACACTGCGCGCGAAGCTAGTCGAAGCCGGGCTGATCTCCGAGGCGACGGAGCTCGCGCGCGTCGAACGGGAAATCGCCCATGCAACGCGCCTGCCCCAGCCGATCGACGACCGCCGCCGCCTGGCCGCCGCGCTGGCCGGCGAGGGTGCCAGCTCCGGCACCTGACTCGATACCTGACAAGGAGATAGACCGATGACGACAACCTCTGAAACATCTTCGATCACGATGCAGACCGTGATGTGCACCCTGTCCCGGAACTGGTGGGCCTTCGTGCTGCGCGGCGTGCTCGCGCTGGTTATCGCAGTGCTCGCCTTTATCATGCCGGCGGAGTCGCTGCTTGCCCTGACCCTGGTGTTTGGCGCCTTCTCTTTCGCCGACGGGTTGTTCGGGATGGTCGCGGCGATACGCAATATCCGCAAGGGCGAACGCTGGGGCTGGCTGCTGTTCAGCGGCATTCTGGGCTGCGCCACTGGTGTCGTGGTCGTGGTCTCGCCCTTCGTCGCGACGCTCGTTCTTGCGATCTTCCTGTGGGTCAGCATTGCCTTCTGGTCCGTATTCTCAGGCGTCATGGAGGTCGTATCGGCCATCCGCCTGCGCAAGGAAATCAAGGGCGAAATCTGGCTCATCCTGAGCGGCCTAATCTCGGTCGCCCTGGGTGTCGTCGTGACCTGGATGCTGCTGACGCGCCCGCTCGAAACCTTCCTTGCCCTTGGCTGGCTTCTCGGTTTCTACGCCACTTTCTTCGGAACAATGATGATCCTGCTCGGCTTGCGGCTACGCCGCGAAAATCAGACGGACCGCGCCAAGGCTCGTGACGCCGACCAGCCCGCTGGCACATGACGCACTCGAGGAAGACCCGGCGGCCCGTTGATGACGAGGACGATTTCACCCGGTGGGACGAGGCGATCTTCGATCGTTGTCTCAAGGCTGGCTTCAACCCGTTCGGCAGCGGTCCGACACCGGTCTTCCTGCGGCAGGCGAGCCAAAAACATAGCTTCCAGACGCCCGATATTCGGCTGAAGAACGGTTTCGACGAGGACGATCGCCAATGAACTACAGACTGCGCGACGTTGCCTATCTGGTTGTCGCCGCCGCCTTGGGAATCGGCGTCTATTTCATGTTCCGCGCCATGTATTTCGTGGAAGAGCCTCTGCCGTTCGCCCAAGAGATGACGCTGGTCTTTCTGGGCGCCGTCGTCACGATCGCGCTGACGGCGGCTCTCCTCAATCGTCAGACAGAGCTCGAGCTTCAAAAAGAAGGAAGAGTGATAATCCTTCAGCAGCAGTTCGGCGTATACATGTCCTGCATAGAAAAGGTGGCGGAAATTGTCGAAAACGTAGGTCATGATGCCGCACTGATCGATGACCTGAAGATTCTCAATCACAAGCTGGCCATAGTGGCCAGCAAAGAGGTTGTGACTCGTTTTGAGGTCGTTCTCGAAGCATTGTTGTCCGGTTTCGCGGACGGCGCGCTGTCAGAGAGTGACGGCAAGAAGGTGATGCAATCCGTCGCCGATCTAACGATGGCGATGCGGTCTGATGTCCTTCACAACATGCCTCCAACGTCAATGGATACAGCGTGCGCCATTCGCCGAAATTCGAGCCGAATGGAACAACTTGACGATCTCAATTTTGAAGCGGAGGTCGCTACGATTAAGAAGGAGGAAGATCATGATGCGCGGCCATAACCGCCCGCCCTTTCCGCCGAAGATACCCGGGACCAACATGAGGTCGTGGGACGTTCCGACCGCGATCATTTACCGGCCGGCACGTTCCGCGATGACATCGGCGCCGCGGCCTAACTACTGGATACTGGAATTCGAGCCGTCGCGCCCGCCCCACATCGAGCCGCTGATGGGATATACCTCCAGCGACGATCCCTATCGTCCGATCCGGCTGAAGTTTCCCGACCGCGAAAGCGCTGTGGCATTCGCGGAGCGGCAGGACTGGCGCTACCTCGTGCGCGAGGACACGACTCACCGACGTGCGCCGCACCACTGGCGGGGAGAGGAATGGCATCGGCTCTACAAGGGAGCCGATGCGCCGGAAGCCTATCGTATACCGTCCCGCGTGGATCACGGTCGCACGGATCACCGCCTCCGGCGCGCGGTCGAGGAGAAAGGCACGGTGGACCTGTCGTCGCAAGAACAGGCCGAATTCGATCCGGTGCTCGAAGCCTCGCTCGAATCCTTCCCGGCCTCCGATCCCCCGGCCTGGACGGGCGTGACGATAGCCGGGAAAGAACAATGAACGGAATGTCTAGCGCGAGCGAGGATCTGCCGCTTGTTTCCCTATCTTGACAGCGTCGCGCGCCGCTACCCGCCCGTCATCGTATGGACGGTCATCGGCATGAGCGTCCTCGCGTTCCTCTATCAGACCAGCCTGCCGCCGCACGCGCTGGATCGGTTCCTTTTCGAGTTCGCGCTGGTGCCCTCGCGCTTCTTCGGGCAACTGAGCCTCGTCGCCCCGTCGGACTGGACTCCTTTCCTGACCAACATCTTCCTGCACGGGGGCTGGCTGCACCTCATATTGAACATGTGGACGCTCTGGATCTTCGGCCCCGCCGTCGAAGATCGGCTCGGACCGGGTCGATTCACGCTGTTCTATCTGTTCTGTGGTGTGGCAGCCGGACTGGCTCACGCGCTGGCGAACCCCGACTCAGTCGTTCCCGCGCTTGGCGCATCGGGGGCGATCGCGGGCGTGATCGGTTGCTACGCACGCATGTTTCCGGCGGCTCGGCTGGTGGTGATCGTGCCGATTCTGTTCATTCCCCTCTTCTTCGAAGTGCGCGCGGTCATTTTCGCGATGATCTGGTTTTTCATGCAGGTCATTCCCGGCTTTCTGTCGCTCGGCAGCGATCAGGCCACGGGCGGGATCGCCTGGTGGGCGCATATCGGCGGGTTTCTCGCCGGTTGGCTTGTAACGCCACTCCTGCGAAGGCGCGCCGATGCCTATCGCCACTATTATCGCGACGAGGGCATCTATGGCTTTCTGCCGGATGGCCGACGGGAAGGAGGACAAGGTCCATGGACATAATGCAGCTGTTCTGGCTGTTCTTCATCATTTCGGCGCTGCAGCCGGTTCTGCAGCGCAGATATCTTGAGGCGATGCGCACTCGCAAGATCGCCAACATCGAGAAGAAGCGCGGCAGTCGCGTCATTCTGCTGATTCATCGGCAGGAGACCATGAACCTGCTGGGTTTCCCCCTGATGCGCTACATCGACGTCAATGACTCGGAGGAAGTGCTGCGCGCGATCCAGATGACCGACGACGAAGTGCCGCTCGACATCGTGCTGCACACACCGGGCGGCCTTGTGCTGGCGGCAACACAGATTGCCCGCGCCATTCAGGGACACAAGGGCAAGGTCACAGTGTTCGTGCCACATTACGCGATGTCCGGTGGCACGCTGATCGCACTCGCTGCCGACGAGATCGTGATGTGCGAACACTCCGTGCTGGGACCCGTCGATCCGCAACTTGGCCAGTTGCCTGCTGCCTCGCTCATCAAGGTCGTCGAGGAGAAACCCATCGCCGAGATCGACGACCAGACCCTGATCATGGCCGATGTCGGTCGCAAGGCCATTGCGCAGATCGAGGCATTCGCGAAACGTCTGCTGTCCGACAAGATGGACGAGAACCGCGCAGCGTCCGTGGCGGCGAAGCTGGCGACGGGCACCTGGACCCACGACTATCCCATCTCTGCCGATGAGGCCCGCGACATGGGCCTGCCCGTTGGAACGGACATGTCCAAGGAAATACTGGAGCTGATGACGCTCTATCCGCAGCCGGTTCGTCGCCAGGGCGGTGGCGTGGAATACCTGCCCGAGCCGCGGCAGCGAGAAGCGCGCCGCGCCATGTCCACGCGCTGAATGCTTGCATCAGCCGGCCGCCAAGACCGGCTCGTCAACGAAAGGATACAGGATGCCCACGGTCGCTTGCCCGCAGTGCAATTCCACCAACAGGGTGCCGCAAGAGCGCCTGACCGACAATCCCAATTGCGGACGCTGCGGCGCGCCTCTCTTTCAAGGCAGGCCCGTCACGCTTACAGCGGCTAATTTTGACCGTCATGCGAATGCCGAACTGCCCTTGCTCGTCGATTTCTGGGCCGAGTGGTGCGGGCCATGCAAGATGATGGCGCCCCAATTCGAGGCGGCGGCGCAGTCGCTCGAACCAAATTTCCGCCTCGGCAAGCTCGATACGGAAGCCGAACAGAAGATCGCCGGCCGCCACGGGATCCGCGGCATTCCCACCATGATCCTGTTCAGTAGCGGGAAGGAAATTGCGAGAACGAGCGGAGCAATGCCTGCCGCGCAGATAGCGCAGTGGGCGCGCTCGCACGTCTAGAGTTTACAGGTATTGGCCTTACCTGCGCCATGCCATCAGGAGAAGAACATGCATGGCGTGACCGGATTTGTCGAAAGTGCGGCCTTGTTGGTCTTTGCCGCGTTCGTGCTCGTGACGATATGTTCACGGATCGGCGTGCCCAGTATCGTCGGTTACATTCTTGCCGGCATAGTCATCGGACCTGCCGGCCTCGGCCTGATTGCGGAGAGCGCTGCCCTGAGCAGCATTGGCGAGATCGGAGTGGTACTCCTGCTGTTCGCTCTTGGCCTGGAATTCTCGTTCGAGAAGATCGTAACGCTCAGGAAGCATGTCTTCGGTCTTGGAGCCGTGCAGGTTGCAGTCACGACGATAACGGTGTCGTTGGTAGCGAGTCTGATCTTCGATCTCGCGCCCCTCCCCGCAATCCTCATCGGCGGGGCCGTTGCCATGTCATCCACGGCCATGTGCCTCAAGGTGCTCGCAAGCGCGAACGCTCTGGGATCGGCCCAAGGGCGTCTGGCCATTGCAGTGCTTCTGTTTCAAGACTTGGCAGCTGTCGCATTCCTGCTTCTGCACGATTCGATGAGTGGAGCCGCCGAGGGACATGGCGTGATAACGGTCGTCGCCAGTGCAATGGCATTGGTTGCAGCTCTGTTCATTGCCCGTGGCCCGTTGCAGGTGCTTGCCCGTTGGGTAGCGTCGCGTGGCGATCCGGAACTTGCCCAGCTCCTCGCGCTCACCATTGCGCTCGGGTCTGCGATTGTCGCGGCCTCCGCCGGTCTTTCTCCGGCACTCGCTGCATTCGCGGCCGGCATGATTATCGGCGAGGGTGACGCGCGCCATGCTGTCGAGAACGAGATTCGGCCCTTCCGCGATTTGTTTGTCGGGATTTTCTTTGTCGGCATCGGAACGCAATTGCCACTTTGGATCATTCCATCTGTATGGCCTGTGGTGCTGATCTGGCTCGCGATCATATTCGCGGGCAAGACGCTGATCGTTTTGGTCGTCGCCCGACTGTTCGGCGAGTCGCTTCAGAGCTCATGGCGCACTGGGATCATCCTGGCCCACGGAGGAGAATTCAGCCTGATGCTGCTGTCGGTTTCCTCGACCTCAAGCATTGTTGCAGAGGAATTCGCTGGTCCTCTACTCCTCGCGATTGGCATGAGCATGCTGGCCGGGAGTGTCATGGTCAGATGGGCGGGGCTAAAGGTTTAGCGGGACCAAAACAACTAGACCCGGCTGAATGAGCGAACCGGTTGAATCTTGATGCAACGTTCTTACCTAAGCATTTTTCGATCACTCACCAGTCATAATCGGCAGCAGCGAGGTAGTGGAGACATAGACGAGAAAGATGGCGTCGATGCCGTGAGCAATAGTGTCCCAAAGCTCATTGACGAGCCGCGGCGCATGCTTCTTTATGGGAATGCTTTTAGCGTGGAGAAGGCTATTTCTACTGGATTTAAGTCGGAGTTGTAGTCCTGGAAAAGGTGCATTTGGAGGCCGGCCCGTTCGATGGCCCGGCGCACGGCGGTGCGCTTATGGCTGGACAGGTTGAGGGGGCGTCCACATGGGGTAATCGCGGGAGCGGTCGCCCTGAACACCGATCATATTCTTGGAGGGTGGCTGTTCCCCGATAG
>NZ_MPOB01000011.1 GCF_002148795.1 Oceanibaculum nanhaiense
TGCGTCTTTTGTGATGTGCCCGTTTGGCCAACGCATGGATAGATAGGGGTTCCCGCTAGGGGAAGGTCAAGCCCTGCTGGGCGATATCGTCGTGTGTGGCTCTGGAAGTCCTAGAACGCCAAACAAGGTTCCAGGGGGATGCAGGCAATATTCGGGCGCTTTCCTGGCCGGATCCTTGGAGCGGGGCCTTGGAGGAATCCGCCCGGCACCTGATCTGGTGGGCCTTGGATTGAGATAAGACGGGCGATTACACGCCCGGACCGCTACTGCAGCCTTATTGCGCAGCTGCTGATAAACAGCATCGCCTATATGGCGGCTGCGCCTCGAAAGCGAGCGGGTATAGGCGGATCGTATCAAATGTCCGCCTTCATGCTCTGCCGTTATCCTGGTCACTCAGCGAATAGCTGGTGCTGCGTCCCCCGCCTTTGTCCTTGACCAGTATCCCGCGCTCCAGCAGGTAGGTAATGTCGCGCAGCGCCGTGTCGGGCGAGCATTTCCCGATCTTTGCCCATTTCGACGATGTCAGCTTGCCCTCAAATCCGTCGAGCAGCCGGTTCAGCATGTCGCGCTGACGCTCATTCAGGGAATCGCCAGCGTGCTTTTCCCAGAAGCGCGCCTTCGTTAGGACGCCCGAGAGAATATCTTCCGCGCCGTCGAACGCCCGCGACAGGCAGGCGAGAAACCAGCTCAGCCACGCGGTGATGTCGAGATCGCCCTTCTGCGTGCTTTCCAGAATATCGTAGTATGCCTTGCGCTCCTGCCGGATTTGCGCGGACATGCTGTAAAAGCGCTGCGGACTTTGCTCCGACCGTGCAAGCTGCATGTCAGCAATGGCGCGCGCGATGCGCCCGTTGCCATCCTCGAACGGGTGGATGGTAACGAACCACAAATGGGCTATGCCAGCCTTCATGACGGGATCGAAGGCACCCTTGCCGTTGAACCAACTAAGAAAAACCTGCATATCGCCAACAAGGCGTTTTGCCTTCGGCGCTTCATAGTGAACGTGCTCGCGCCCGACCGGTCCTGAGATCACCTGCATCGGCCCCGATGTGTCATCGCGCCACGCGCCGACCTTTATCCGCTGCATTCTGCTGCGGCCTGTAGAGAAGAGCGCCGCGTGCCAATCGAACAGGCGTTCGTCGGTCAGTTCCAGATCGTAGTTCTGGGTAGCATCGAGCATCATCTCGACGACGCTCTCGACGTCCCGATCCGCCGGGACAAGCCCACCTATATCCATGCCCAGACGCCGGGCAATGGAGGAGCGCACCTGGTCGCGGTCGAGGATTTCGCCCTCGATCTCGCTGGACTTCAGGACCTCCTCGGTCATGGTCTGGAGTGACGCTGCCCTGCGCAGGTCGAAACCCAGTGCCTCCATGCGGCCGATCAGACGCCCTTGACGATGTCGGACAGCGCCAAGCGTGTCCGCCAGAACCTTGTGGTCCCAGCGGAACTCCGGCCATTCCGCGAGTTCATGAATATAGGTCATAATATCCGCACTCCTTGCGGTGATTATGGTCAATAATCTCCGCATTGGCCAGAATTAATCTCCGTAGAATATGCGGAGATTAATTGCGCCATTCGCCGCAGCTGAGCCGGGAGACAAAATTGGGACGTATCCCAGCCGAATCCGTGGAAATGCAAGAGTACGTGCTCAACAAACTTATATTTCGTTGAGCATCTCAGTTGTCCATGATCGATCGTCACTCCGCCATTGCCCACGCCGCCCGCCGGCTATCACGATCTGCTGCGGTCGCTTCTGGACGACGCCGTATCGGCGCTGCGCGGCACGCCGACGCTGCTGAAGCGGAATGGCCGCAGAATTGGATAGGCTGACGCACTCATTTCTTGAAGGGCGCGAGAGCCGTCTGCGGGAGAGCGCATGAGTGAACTACGTGCTCCAGGCGCGCACTGCCGTGCAACGCCGAACGATATCCTCGACTGCCAGCGCCAGCAGCTCGCTGTCGGCCTCGGTTCCATCCACTTCCGCGAGCAGCTTCTCGGCTGCCGGGATCATCCGCTCGGCCATATCGAGCAATTGGCGAAGCACGTAGCGGGGACGGAAGTCGGTCTCCCGGGCGAAGGCTTCCCAGTTTTCCGGCGTCAGCGTGAGTGGATCACGATTGCCCCCGACGAACATCGCCAGCCGCGGACGTTGCTCCTTGTAGAGGGATCTGAAAGCAGCGGCGTTGTTTACATCATAGAGCTGACTGAGCTCGATCCGGTCTAGCCGATAGACCAGAGAGTAGTTCTTGGCGTGGGCATCGGGGTTGCCAACCAGGAACTGGAAAATCGCGCGATCAAGAAGTTGTGTGCGGGCCGTGACGACGTCCGTGACACTCTTCATCAGCTCGAAACATTCCTGCCAGCCCGGCCCGCCATCCTTTTCGTACTTCTGCCGCGGAAAGCGCCCGAGCGCCTGGCAGAAATCCTCCTGATGCAAGCGACGGAAAACATCTTGCCCGTTCACCCCGACACGGTCGTATCGCCGGATGACCATGTAGGGCGTGTCCTTGACCACTCGGATGGTCGAGAATGGCACCGGGATGCCGACGGCCGCCGCCAGGCGCAGGCAGAAATGCTCGACGCGGATCGAGTCCGGCAGACCGTCAATGTCGACCTTTAGAATGTGAGTGCTAGGGGTATGCCCTCTCGGCAACGCGATCTTGCGATCGACAACACCGACCCCAGCCTTGTGGTGGACCCCGGCTAGAGACAGCCGCAGCTCTCCGTCGGCGTCGATAAACAGCGGCCGCCGCGGCAAGGCCTCGATATATTCGGCAAGCCGATCATCGTCCAACACGTCCCATTTCGTCTCGACGTTCTCGTCGGCGATCACCTCATCATCGAGAGGCACAACGGTGACCGCGCCCGGGCAGTCGCGGCCAAGTTGGTAGAGCAGTGCGTAATCATCGGCAGCGTCGACCTGCAGATAGCGCGCCAGAGCCTCGCGCGTCCGCTGGGAGTCCGGCAGCAGCCCATCGAAGAACGGACCGGCGCGATCGTGGTCGTAGGGATCTGGTGAGAGAGGGAGCGCCAGGGAGAGGGGATGATGCGGCAATTGCTTGCGCTCAAGCCAGCCCTGTTCGTAGCGAAACGACAGTTCCCCGTCCTTGGCAACGTCGAGGACGCCAACAGGAAGACCGTAGAGTCGGATGGATGCGGGCATCAGAATTCCGATCCAGCGTCTGATGGATCACTCGCCGAGACTGCCGCCGGTGAGAACGTGATCGTCACACCCAGCAACACCAGCACCTTGAGCACAATCGACATCGGCGGATCGACGCGACCACGCTCGAAGTCACTAACCCATTTCTGCGAGGTCGCCGTCAGATCAGCGAGCTGGCTTTGGGTAAGCCCACGCCGCTTGCGCTCCTCTCGCAGAAAGTGGCGAACGTCGTCCACACCCCGAATGTGCATGTTTGATATCCTATTACCGCTCAGTGATAATACAGTGAGCAGCAAAGAAATATCACCGACTGGTCAAATTTCAAAATGGATAAGTGGAAAAATAACTGTTCAGTGTTAAACTGCGCCTCAACAGCGCATTGCAGCGCAGAAGGGAGTCGGTTTCAGTCTGAAAGCGGATTCGAGCAGCTCAAGGCGCAAAAAAAGACTGCCCGTGAGTTCCCACACGAGTTCCCACAGCGGTTCCCACAAGGGACGCTAAGTTATTGAAATATATAGGGTAAAAAGCAATGGCGTCCCCAAGGGGATTCGAACCCCTGTCGCCGCCGTGAAAGGGCGGTGTCCTAGGCCTCTAGACGATGGGGACGTCGAGGCGCTGTGCGCGGAGGAACATACTGGGTCGGGGCGGAAAATCAAGAACGAAAGGCGAAATTCCGCCGTTAAATTCCGGAGGGAAGATTCGCGGTATCGAATGGCCCGGATTATTGCGCCGATGCCGCGTCGTCGATCAGCAACTGCACCTTCTCGTTGCCCTGCCAGCGGTCGATCCGGAGATGCCCGGCAATGTGCAGCGGCAGCGATCGCGCCTTCAGCAGCGCTTCGCCCAGCGGCGTCTCCAGCGCCCGGAAGGCAATCGCTTTCAGCCGTCTTCCGTCAGCATCGCCAAGCTGGCAACGTACATGATTTTCCCCGACCACATCGGCGCCCAGGATACGCGCCGCCGGGAAGGCGAAGCGCGGCTCCGGATTGCCGACGCCGAACGGCCCGACGCGGCCCAGTGTCTCCAGCAGGTCCAGCGTGGCTCCCCCGGGCCTGAGTGCGCCATCGATGGACAGTACAGGCGTTGCCTCGCCGCCTTCCAGCCAGTCTGCGGCGCGCGCGGTCAGGAACTCCCGGAAGGCGTCCAGCTTGGCGCGCTCCAGCGTGAAGCCCGCCGCCATCGCATGGCCGCCGCCATTCACCAGCAGGCCCGCCTGATGCGCGGCGATCACCGCCGGCCCGAGCGCGAAACCGGCGATCGAGCGGCCCGACCCCTTGCCGATACCCTGTTCGTCGAAGGCGATGACCAGCGCCGGGCGGTGGAAGCGTTCCTTCAACCGGCCGGCGACGATACCGATGACGCCGGGGTGCCAGCCCTCGCCTGTTGCCACCAGCAGCGGCCCATCGGCATGGCGCTCGACCTGGGCCAGCGCCTCCTCCTGCACGGATTGTTCGATCAGCTTTCGCTCGGTATTGAAGCTGTCCAGCTCGGCCGCCAGGCTTGCCGCCTCTCCCGCATCCTCGGTGGAGAGCAGCCGCGTGCCAAGATCGGCGCGCCCGACCCGGCCGCCGGCATTCACGCGCGGCCCCAGCAGGAAGCCCAGGTGATAGGTGCCGGGCGCCTCGTCGATGCGGGCAACCTCCGACAGCGCGCGCAGCCCGGTATTGTTGCGCCAGCCCATCACCTTCAGCCCCTGCGCCACCAGCGCCCGGTTCAGGCCGGTCAGCGGCACCACGTCGCAGACCGTGCCAAGCGCCACCAGGTCGAGCCATTGCATCAGATCGGGTTCGGGGCGGCTGGCGTACCACCCCTCCTCCCGCAGCCTGCGGTTCAGTGCCACCACCAGCAGGAAGGCGACGCCGACGGCAGCCAGCTGGCCGTGCGGGCTGTCCTCGTCCAGCCGGTTGGGATTGACCACGGCAATGGCGCGCGGCAAGGAGGGCTCGGCGACATGATGATCGACGACGATCATGTCGAGGCCGGCCTCTGATGCGGCCTCCAGCGGGGCGAAGGCGGTGATGCCGCAATCGACGGTGATGCAGACGGCGGCCCCTTCCCGCTTCAGCGCCAGCAGCGCCGGGGCGTTCGGGCCATAGCCTTCGGTCATGCGGTCGGGAATATAGACGCGCGGCTTACCGCCGACCGCCGTCAGGAAGCGGTGCAGCAACGCCGTGGAGGTGGCACCATCGACATCATAATCGCCGAAGATGGCGATCTTTTCGCCGTGCATGACGGCGGCTGCCAGACGCTCGGCAGCCTTTGCCATATCCTTCAGCTCATAGGGGTCGGTCAGGCTGGCCCGCAGGGTCGGGTTCAGGAAGCCGTCCGCAGCCTCCAGATCGATGCCGCGCGCTGCCAGCACCTGTCCCAGGATTTCCGGCAGGCCGAGACGCTGCGACAGGGCGAGCCCCGACCGCTCGGTACTCTGCCAATCCGCCGCCTGACCCCGGGCAATCCAGCGCCGCCCGGTCAGCGAGCGCTCGACATTGAGGAAGGCGGCGGGATCGGCCATCCGGATCAGTCGCCGTCGTAGCCGCTCTTGCGGGTGAAATCGTGCCGTGCCTCGATGAAGCGCACCGTGCCGGTCTTGGAGCGCATGACCATGGAATGGGTGCGTCCGCCATCGCGGGTACGGCGCACGCCGCGCAGCAGCGTGCCATCGGTGACGCCGGTGGCGGCGAACATCACATCGCCGATGGCGAGGTCGAGCATCGAGTATTTGCGGTTCAGGTCGGTGATGCCGGCCTTGGCGGCGCGCCCCTTCTCATCCTCGTTGCGGAAGACCAGCCGGCCCTGCATCTGGCCGCCGATGCAGCGCAACGCGGCAGCCGCCAGCACACCCTCGGGCGAACCGCCCTGGCCCATATAGATGTCGATGCCGCTTTCGGGCTGCGAGGTCGCCATGACGCCGGCCACGTCGCCGTCGGAGATCAGAACGATGCGGGCACCGGCGTCGCGGACCTTGGAGATCAGCTCCTGATGGCGCGGCCGGTCGAGGATACAGGCGACCAGGTCGGCCACATCCACCTTCTTCGCCTTGGCCAGGTTCTTCAGATTCTCGGCCGGGCTGGCGTCGAGATCGACCACGCCGTCCGGCAGGCCGCCGCCAACCGCGATCTTGTCCATATAGACGTCCGGCGCATGCAGGAAGCCGCCCTCCTCCGCCATGGCGATGACCGCCATCGCGTTGGTCCCGCCCTTGGCGGTGATGGTGGTGCCTTCAAGCGGATCGAGGGCGATGTCGATCTTCGGTCCACCAAGGCCGACCTTCTCGCCGATATAGAGCATCGGCGCCTCGTCGCGCTCGCCCTCGCCGATCACCACCTTGCCATCGATGGACAGGCCATTCAGCGCCTGACGCATGGCCGTAACGGCAGCCTGGTCGGCGGCTTTCTCGTCGCCACGGCCCATCAGGCGGGACGCGGCAAGCGCGGCGGCCTCGGTAACACGGACAACCTCAAGCGCGAGGTTCCGATCCATGGCTGCACCGTCATTCATTGTATGAGACTCCTTGGGCTTTTTTCTTATAGGCAATCGTTAAACGAAGATCAGAGCGCTTCGATGCGAATCAGGCGCGGAGGTTCCACCACGCTGTCCAGCGCGGCGATCCTCTCTATGGCCTGCATCATACCCGCTTCCTCGGTTTCATGGGTGGTAATCACCACCGGAACCGGTTCTGACGGATCGCGCGCCTGTTGCAGCACGGATTCCATCGACACCGCATTGTCGCGGAAGGCCGCGGCCACATCGGCGATCACGCCGGGCTGGTCCCTGACCATCAGGCGAATGTAATAGGCGCCGTAATGGTGCCCCATCGGCGCGGTTTCGCCGGGCGCCAGCCTGACAGGCGGCAGCCCCAGAGCAGGTGCATTGTGGCCGCGCGCAATGTCCAGAATGTCGGCGACAACGGCAGAGGCGGTCGGTCCCTCGCCGGCCCCGCGTCCGGTCAGCAGCACATTGCCGACAGGGTCGGCCTCGACGAAGACGGCGTTGAACACGCCCTCGACATGGGCGATGGGAGCGGCCAGCGGCACCATGCAGGGATGCACGCGCTGCTCGATCCCATGGTCCGTCACGCCGGCGATGCCCAGCAGCTTGATGCGGTAGCCGAGCTGTTCGGCGAAGGCGAGATCCAGCGCCGAGATATGGCGGATGCCCTCGACATGAATGCCACTGAAATCCAGTTCCCGGCCAAAGGCGACGCTGGTCAGGATGGCCAGCTTGTGCGCCGCGTCGATGCCATCCACATCGAAGCTGGGATCGGCCTCGGCATAGCCCAGCTTCTGCGCGTCGGCCAGCACGTCGGCGAATTCCCGGCCGGTCTCGCGCATGGTGGAAAGAATGTAGTTGCAGGTGCCGTTGAGGATGCCATGCACCCGCTTCACGCGGTTTGCGGCCAGCCCTTCCCGCAGCGCCTTGATGACCGGAATGCCGCCGGCCACCGCCGCCTCGTAGGCGAGCGTCACCCCTGCGGTCTCGGCGGCCTTGGCGAGCGCGGTGCCATGCAACGCCAGCAGCGCCTTGTTGGCGGTTACCACCGGCTTGCCGGCGGCGATGGCGGCCTCGATCAGCTCGCGGGCCACGCCGTCCGATCCGCCGATCAGCTCCACCACCACATCGACCTCGGGGTCGGCAGCCAGCGCTCGGGCATCCTCGTGCCAGCGGCAGCCAGACAGATCGACGCCGCGATCCCTGGTGCGGTCGCGTGCGGCGACGGCGGTGACCCGGATTTCGCGGCCGCAGCGTGCGGCCAGCAACTCGGCCTGATCGCGCAGCAATTTCGCGACGCCGCCCCCGACCGTACCCAGGCCGGCGATTCCGATACGAAGCGCGCCGCTCATGCCAGCCTCAATGTGTCATGGTGCGGCGCGGCGGCCGGCGCCGGAAGCGATGCAATGGACATGGAACCCCAGATGGCGAATGCGGAATGGTGACGGATAGCCAGTCAATATTGGCCGCACCTATTTAGCCCCGGACGAGGCAAAAGTCGATTGTCGAAGGTAAGGCGGGACGGTCAGTAATCGACGAAGATTTCCACCCGGCGATTGCCCGTCTCGCCCGCCGGCATGACCTCGTAATAGACCGGCTGGCTGTCGCCGACGCCGGCAACCTGCATGACCCTGGCCGGCACACCCAGGCGCGCCAGTTCCTGTGCCACCGTCTCGGCGCGGCTGACCGACACCTGGAAATTGGCGAGCTGATGCTGCAGCGGCCGCATGTCGGTGGTCCGGCTGCTGGCATGGCCGACAATGCGCAGCGTGCCGCCGGTCTTGCGATACTCGGCCGCAATCTTGCGCAAGGTCTCACGCTCGGACGGGTCAAGCGCCGTGGAGCCATGGCCGAACAGAATGGTCGCGGCCAGATAGGAGATGCCAGCCCTGTCGGACGCGGCTGGGGCGGCGGTGTCCTGCGCCGTCGCTGCCTGGGTTCCTGTTTGGGCGCCTGTCTGGGTGGGCTCCGCGCTGCGGGTGGCGACCGGCGATGCCGAGCGGGCGAACTGCTCCTGGTATATCTCGGTTGCTGTGCGCGCTTGGGGTTCCGTTCTGGACGCGGTCTTTGCAGGTTCGGTCATTGCGGCAGAAGCGCTCGGCTGGGGTGCGCTTGACTCTGTCGCAGTGGACTGGGGCGCGCTCGGCTGCGGGGCGGTGGCGGGCGCCATCGGCGGCTTGCTGTCGTCAGCCGCTTCCGCAGCGGCGGCACGTTCCGCCAGAACTTCCTGGCGGCGGCGTTCCAGCATTGCAGCGCCAACGGACTGGGTCTCTGTCGGCTCGGCGCGGGACGCAATCCGCGCGGCAGGAGGCCTTGCGGCAGATGGCGCGGACGGAGTGGTCTCTGCTGTTGTCGGGGTCGCCGAGGCTGGCGCAGTGGGGGCTGGCGCAATGGGGGCTGGCGTAGCCACCGCAGGGGGCGGGGTCGGCGCGGCGGCTGGTGCCGTCCGGGAGGCACCTGAGGACGAGCCGGTGTTGATCGCATTGGCAGGCTGTTGGTCGGTATAGCGGGCCTGGTCGCGGTCGGCCACCAGCCCTTGCTGCGTCGCGCGGCGTTCGCTTGGGCTGCTGATATCGGCGGGACGGGCGGGAACCGACCCAAGATTGGGGTAGGCCTGGCTTTCGCCGGAGCGCTCGGCAGCGGGGCGCTCGGCAGCGGGGCGCTCGGTGGCCGGCGCCTCATCATCCTCGAACAGGCTGGTGGCCCCCTTGTACCATTCCACCGGGTTGACGGCGTCCGGCACCGACGAACAGCCCGCAAGCAGCAACAGGCCAGCCGTTGCCGCCAGCCCGATTTTCATTCCGCGTCCGTGCCTGCCCTGCCGCCGCATCTGCATCCCCCGGTCAGTACAATTTTTCCATTGGATTAACGGCTTATATCACATCCGGCAAGCATGGCGGAGCCTCAAGACCACATCGCCGGATCAAACGCACGAATCTTGTCACGAAATTCCCTTAACGTCGCCACGGTCTGGATAATATAATGTGTGGGCAAGCGTTAAGGCATTCGATGGATTTGTAATAATTCGATAATTTAAATGCCATAAACCGTAACAAATACCTGCCGGTGCAAGAGATGAATGATAAATCGGAAACGATGACGAAAGTCCCGGATCCAGTACAGCTCTCCCAATCCATGAGCAGTATTGCCGAGCGCAGCCAGAAGCTGATCGCCAGCTATCTGGAAAAGCAGGCGGCTTCGAATGGTCACGCCAGCTCCAATGACCCGTTGAATATTGGTCAGGCCTTCCTGGAAATGACCGCGAAGATGATGGGCGATCCCACACAGATGATGCAGTCGCAGCTGGCACTCTGGCAGGATTATATGCAGCTCTGGCAGAACGCCAGCAAACGCTTCATGGGCGAGGAGGAAGTGCCGCCGATGGTGGCGCCCGACACCGGCGACCGGCGTTTCAAGGATCCGGCCTGGGAGGAGAATTACGTCTTCGACTTCATCAAGCAGTCCTACCTGCTGACCGCGCGCTGGATGCAGTCCACGGTCAATAAGGTCGAGGGGCTGGATTCGAAGACCGCGCAGAAGGTGGATTTCTACACAAGGCAGTTCGCCGATGCGATGGCGCCCTCCAATTTCGTCATGACCAACCCGGAGGTGCTGCGCGCCACCGTTGAAAGCGGCGGCGAAAACCTGGTCAAGGGGCTGGAGAACCTGCTGTCCGACCTGGAACGCGGACAGGGCAAGCTGTCGATCAAGATGACCGACATGGACGCCTTCAGGGTCGGCGAGAACATCGCCACGGCGCCCGGCAAGGTGGTGTTCCAGAACGAGTTGATGCAGCTGCTGCAGTTCAGCCCGACGACGGAAGAGGTCTATCGTCGGCCGCTGCTGATCGTGCCGCCCTGGATCAACAAATATTACATCCTGGACCTGCGCGAGAAGAACTCCTTCATCCGCTGGGCGGTGGCTCAAGGGCTAACAGTGTTCGTCATTTCCTGGGTCAATCCGGATGAGAGCCTGGCACAGAAGAGCTTCGAGGATTACATGCTGGCCGGCCCGCTCGCCGCGCTCGACGCCATCGAGAAGGCGACCGGCGAGAAGGACGCGAACGTCATCGGCTATTGCATCGGCGGCACGCTGATGGCGGCCACCCTCGCTTACATGACGGCGAAGAAGAGCGACGCGCGCATCAAGTCGATCACCTATTTCACGACCATGGTCGATTTCGAAGAGGCCGGCGAGCTGTCCGTCTTTATCGACGAGGAGCAGTTGCAGGCCCTGGAATCCAAGATGGACGAGAAAGGCTATCTCGACGGGGCGGCGATGGCGACGACCTTCAACATGCTGCGCGCCAACGACCTGATCTGGTCCTTCGTCGTCAATAATTACCTGCTGGGCAAGGAACCCTTCCCCTTCGACCTGCTGTACTGGAATGCCGATTCCACGCGCATGCCGGCCCAGATGCACAGCTTCTACCTGCGCAAATGCTACCAGGAGAACAAGCTGGTCGAGCCGGGCGGCATCACGCTGGACGGGGTGAAGATCGATCTGCGCACGGTGAAGACGCCGACCTATATCCTCTCCGCCAAGGACGATCATATCGCGCCCTGGAAATCGACCTATGCCGCGACCCAGCTCTATGCCGGGCCGGTGAAGTTCGTGCTGTCGGGGTCGGGGCATATTGCCGGCGTGGTGAATCCGCCGGCGGCGCAGAAATATTGCTACTGGACGAACAGCCGCAAGCCCAAGACCCCGGACAAATGGCTGGAGGGCGCCACCCAGAATCCCGGCTCCTGGTGGACCGACTGGGCGGAATGGGTCGGCAAGCAGGGCGGCGGCAAGGTTCCTGCGCGCAAGCCCGGCGACGGCAAGCTGAAGGTGATCGAGGACGCGCCCGGCTCCTACGTGAAGGTCACGCTGAAATAGCGCTCCCTACCCGCCCCCTACCCGCCATAGGAGGCGTGGTGGGCCTTCGCGGTTTCCGCATAGCGCCGCGCTGAATCCGCGATCTCCGCGATATCGGCTTCGGTAAGGTCGCGCAGATAGCGCGCCGGCCGCCCGGCCCAGAGCTGGCCCGAGGGGATGCGCTTGCCGGGCGTCAGCAAAGCGCCGGCGGCAAGCATGGCGTTGCTCTCGATCACGCTGCCATCCATCGCGCAGGCCTGCATGCCGACGAAGCTGCGGTCCTGCAGCGTGCAGGCATGCAGGATCGCGGTGTGGCCGACCGTCACCTCGTCGCCGACGAAGCAGCCCAGCCCCTTGCCCTGCACATGTACCACCGTGCCGTCCTGGATGTTGGTTCGCTTGCCGACGCGGATGGCCTGAATGTCGCCGCGCAGCGTGCAGGAGAACCAGATGCTCGAGTCCGCCCCGATCTCGACATCGCCGATGATCGCCGCGTTCGGCGCGATGAAGGCGGACGGGTCTATCGTCGGGGTGACGCCCTTATAGGGCAGGATCAGGGCGGACATCGGCATCATCTCTCCGTTATGGGCCGTTACGGGAACATCGGCGGCTGGGTGAGCGCCGTGGTTTCCGGCAATCCTGCCATCACATTCATGTTCTGCACCGCCTGGCCCGACGCACCCTTCACCAGATTGTCGATGACCGAGACGATGATGGCGCGCCCCTTCAGCCGGTCGGCGACCACGCCGATCAGCGTGAAGTTCGAACCGCGCACATGCCGCGTCGATGGCACCTGGCCCAGCGGCAGAACCCGCACGAAAGGCTCGCCTTCATAGCGCTTGGCCATCGTCTCGCGCAGATCGGCGGCAGTCGCACCATTCGCCAGCCGCACATAGGCGGTGGACAGGATGCCCCGGCTCATCGGCATCAGATGCGGGGTGAAATTCACGATGATCGGCCGCCCGGCGGCCTGTGTCAGCCCCTGCTCGATCTCCGGCGCATGGCGGTGGCTGGCCACGCCATAGGCATGGATGCCTTCGGTGACCTCGGTGAAGAGCGAGCCTTCCTTGGCCGCCCGGCCGGCGCCGGACACGCCGGACTTGGCGTCGATGACGATATCGTCGGCGTCGATCAGATCGGCTTCGACCAGCGGCACCAGCGGCAGCTGCGCGGCGGTCGGATAGCAGCCGGGATTGGCGACCAGTCGGGCCTTGGCAACCGCATCGCGGGCCAACTCGGTGATGCCGTACACCGCCTCCTTCTGCAACTCGGGCGCCAGATGGGCATGGCCGTACCATTCGGCATAGGTATCGACATCGTGCAGCCGGAAGTCGGCGGACAGATCAACTACCTTCAGATGCTTCGGCAAGGCGGCGATCACCTCCTGCGTGGTGCCATGCGGCAGCGCGCAGAACACCAGGTCGCACAGGCTGTAATCGGCATCCTCGACCTTGGTCAGTACCGGCAGGTCGAGATAGGCCAGATGCGGGAACACGTCGCCCAGCGGCTTGCCGGCGGCGCGGTCGCCGGTCAGCAGGGTCGGACGCGCGGAAGGATGCTGCGCCAGCAGTCGGATCAGTTCAGCGCCGGTGTAACCGCTGGCGCCCAGAATGCCGACCCGGATGTGGTTCGACGATGCTGTCATCTTCCTCTCCTTCCGAAATTCCGCCCGCCTGGGGATGGCCCCACAAGGCAGACAGTGTGCAACAAAACAGTGAAAACCCTGTGACACAACGAAAAACGGGGCGCCCCTGCTGGGACGCCCCGTTTCCGGTAGTCGTTTCCCTTGAGGGACTTAACGCTTCGAGAACTGGAAGCTACGTCGCGCCTTGGCACGGCCGTACTTCTTGCGCTCGACGACGCGGCTGTCACGGGTCAGGAACCCGCCCTGCTTCAGGGCGCCACGCAGCGCAGGCTCGAAATTGATGAGCGCGCGGCTGATGCCATGGCGCACGGCGCCGGCCTGGCCGGACAGGCCACCACCGGTCACGGTGCAGATCACGTCATACTGATCGACGCGGCCGGCGGCCTCGAACGGCTGCCGCACGATGAGGCGCAGCACCGGACGGGCGAAATACACCTCCTGGTCGCGGCCATTGACCACGACACGACCGTTGCCCGGCTTCACCCAGACGCGGGCGATGGCATTCTTGCGGCGGCCGGTGCCATAGGCACGACCCTGTGCGTCGATCTTCGGCTCGGCCGGAGCGGCCTCGACAGCCTCGGACACCAGGTCCTTCAGCGCGTCCATGCCCTGATTCTCAACAGTGGTCATGGATTAGGCACTCCTCTTGTTCTTCGGATTCATCGCCGCGAGGTCGAGAACCTCCGGCTGCTGCGCCTCGTGCGGATGCTCGGTACCGGCATAGACCTTCAGGTTGCCCATCAGCTTGTTGCGCAGCGGGCCCTTGGTCATCATACGCTCGACCGCCTTCTGGATCGCGCGCTCCGGGAACCGGCCGCCCAGGATCTGACCCATGGTCCGCTCCTTGATGCCGCCCGGATGACCGGTGTGCCAGTAGAACTTCTTGTCGGTCAGCTTCTTGCCGGTCAGCTTCACCTTCTCGGCATTCACGACGATGATGTTATCGCCGGTGTCGATATGCGGGGTGAAGGTCGGCTTATGCTTGCCACGCAGACGCATGGCGATAACCGAGGCCAGTCGGCCCAGAACAACGCCTTCAGCGTCGATCAGGACCCACTTCTTCTCGATCTCCGACGGTTTGGCGGAGTAGGTCTTCATGTCTGCCCCAATCGGCTGGAAACACGGTGAGAGGGTTCCCCCTCGTTCGAGGCCGAATATCTACAGAAGCGCCGATAGGTGGTCAATCGAAAAAGCAGGGCGTGATGCAAAAATAACGAAGCAATTTCAGCATGTTATAAAAACGGTATTATAATACCGCGCTCAAGGGGCCTTATTTTCCGGGGGAATCGAGTAGGTCGAGGTCACATGGCATACCGGTTCGTCATCGCCTTCCGAGAAAATCGACACCTCGCCATAGGCCAGACGCCTGCCGCATTTCAGCAGCCGGCCCTTTGCAATCAGGTCGCCGGGCTTCGGGCGTTTCAGGAAATTGGCGGTCAGGTTCGTGGTGACGGCCAGCTTCACAATGCCGATCCGGCTCAGCACGCAGCCATACATGACGAAATCGGCGAGCCCCATCATGACCGGCCCGGTGATGGTGCCGCCGGGGCGCAGCAGATCGTCTCGGAACGGCAGGCGCGCCGTGGCCTCGCCATCTCCCACGCTCTCGAAGCGCACGCCGAGCTGCCCGACATAGGGCACTTCCTCGCGGGCGATGCGGTCGAGTTCCTCAGCGGTCACCTTGCTCATGCGCTTTCCCCTACCCTCCCTTGTTGACCCGGATACTTGCGCGATCCTGCGCCGGACGCCAGACTCAGCGAAAATAAGACCCGGCGAACAGCGGATATGAGGGAGACATGCTATGGCCCATCCAGCCCCCCTGCCCGGCGACGGCGATAATCTGCTGCGCAGCGACAGCGCCGGCATCGCCACGCTGACCCTGAACCGGCCGCAGGCGCGCAACGCGCTGTCCCTGGCCCTGATGAATGCCGTGACCCACGCGTTGGAGGCGATAGCCGGCGATGCCTCGGTAAAGGTGGTGGTGATCGCCGGCAATGGCCCTGCCTTCTGCGCCGGCCATGATTTGAAGGAGCTGCGCGCCAATCCGGACCGCGCCTTCTACGAGCAGACCTTCACCGCCTGCAGCCGGATGATGCAGGCGGTGGTGCGGTTGCCACAGCCGGTGATCGCGCGGGTGCACGGCATCGCCACGGCGGCGGGCTGCCAGCTTGTCGCGTCGTGCGATCTCGCGCTTGCCGCCGACACTGCGCGTTTCGCCACGCCGGGCGTGAACATCGGCCTGTTCTGCTCGACGCCGATGGTGGCGCTGTCGCGCAATATCGGCCGCAAGCAGGCGATGGAGATGCTGCTGCTGGGCGAGATGGTGCCGGCCGCGCGGGCGCTGGAATTCGGCCTCCTCAACCAGGTGGTGCCGGAGGCGGAGTTGGAGGCGGCGGTCGCGGAAATGGCCGGAAAGATTGCCGCGAAATCGCCGCTGGTACTGAAGATCGGCAAGGAAGCCTTCTACAGGCAGCTTGAACTGGGCCTGTCGGATGCCTACGACTATGCCAGCAAGGTGATGACCGAGAACATGCTGGCCCGGGATGCGGGCGAAGGCATTGACGCCTTCATCGAAAAGCGCCCACCGGTCTGGCAGGGTCACTAGAAGACAAGGAAGATCATGTTCGCCAATGCCGTGAAGCCGTCCTTCGAGAAGGGCAACCATGAGACTTACCCCGACGCGCTGATCCGCAAGGTGCTGCGCGAGGT
This sequence comes from Oceanibaculum nanhaiense, assembly GCF_002148795.1. Classification (NCBI taxonomy): domain Bacteria; kingdom Pseudomonadati; phylum Pseudomonadota; class Alphaproteobacteria; order Rhodospirillales; family Oceanibaculaceae; genus Oceanibaculum; species Oceanibaculum nanhaiense. The sequence continues at coordinate 15,870 of NZ_MPOB01000011.1, forward strand.
GAAGGTGATCGCCATGGTCGGCGCCAGCCCGGACTGGAACCGGCCCTCCTACTTCGCGATGAAGTACCTGCAGGCGAAGGGCTATCGCGTCATTCCGGTGAACCCCAAGGTCGCCGGCGACGAAATCCTGGGCGAGAAGGTATATGCCAGCCTCGCCGAGATCCCCGAGAAGATCGACATGGTGGATGTGTTCCGCAATTCCGTGGCCGCCGGCCCGATCACCGACGAGGCGATCGCCATCGGCGCCAAGGTGGTGTGGATGCAGCTTGGCGTGCGCAATGACGAAGCCGCCGCCCGTGCCGAGGCTGCCGGCCTGACCGTCATCATGAACCGCTGCCCGAAGATCGAATTCGGCCGGCTGAATGGCGAACTGGGCTGGCACGGCTTCAATTCCGGTGTCATCTCCTCGAAACGCCGGAAGCTGCCGCAGAAGGCCTGATCTTTCTCGTCATGGTCGGATCAGGTCCGAGGATGACGAAATAAAAAAGTGAAACAGCAAGCAGATTCAGGAATCCGCCATGACCAACACCAAGCCCGGTTTCGACACGCTCGCGGTGCATGCCGGCGCCGCTCCCGACCCTGCAACGGGCGCGCGCTCCACGCCGATCTACCAGACCACGGCCTATGTGTTCGACGATGTGGATCATGCCGCCTCGCTGTTCAACCTGCAGGCCTTCGGCAACATCTATTCGCGCCTGACCAACCCGACGGTTGCGGTGCTGGAGGAACGCATCGCCAGCCTGGAAGGCGGGCGCGGCGCCACCTGCGTTGCCTCCGGCCATGCCGCGCAGATGCTGGCCTTCTTCTCCTTCATGGAGCCGGGCGACGAATTCCTGGCCGCCAGCAAGCTCTATGGCGGATCGATTACGCAGTTCTCGCGCAGCTTCAAGAAGTTCGGCTGGAACGCGATCTTTGTCGATCCCACCGACCCGGAGAATTTCCGCACGGCGATGACGCCGAAGGTGAAGGCGATCTTCGTCGAATGCCTGGCCAATCCGGGCGGCGTGATCGTCGATATCGAGGCCGTCGCGAAGATCGCGCATGAGGCCGGCGTGCCGCTGATCGTCGATAACACCATGGCCACGCCCTATCTGTGCCGGCCCTTCGACTACGGCGCCGACATCATCGTGCATTCGACCACCAAATTCCTGTCCGGCCATGGCAATGCGATGGGTGGGGCGGTTGTCGATTCCGGCAAGTTCGACTGGGCGCAGAACGACAAATTCAAGTCGCTGACCACGCCGGAGCCGGCCTATCACGGGCTGAATTTCTACGAGACCTTCGGCGATCTCGCCTTCACCATCTATGGTCATGCGATGGGGCTGCGCGATCTCGGGCCGACCATGGCGCCGATGAACGCCTATCTCACCATCACCGGCATCGAGACCCTGCCGCTGCGCATGCAGCGCCATGTGGAGAATGCGCAGAAGGTGGCGGAATTTCTGGAGGATCACCCGCAGGTTGCCTGGGTGTCCTATGCCGGCCTGCCCAGCAGCAAGCATCATGCGCTGGCCCGCAAATATCTGCCGAAGGGGGCCGGCTCGGTGTTCACCTTCGGCGTGCGTGGCGGTTACGAGGCCGGCGTGAAGCTGGTCGAGGGCTGCGAGTTGCTGTCGCATCTGGCGAATATTGGCGATACGCGCTCGCTGATTATCCATCCGGCCTCGACCACGCACCGGCAATTGTCCGAGGAACAGAAGATCGCCGCCGGCGCCGGGCCGGATGTGGTGCGCCTGTCCATCGGCATCGAAACGGTGGAAGACATCATGGCCGATCTCGACCAGGCCCTGGCCAAGACGAAGGCGTGATCCGGCACGGACGTTGGGCGGGTTACTTCAGCAGGAAGACCCGTCCGGGGTCCGTCACCGCGGGTGCCACGGCAGCGCCCTGCAGATAATCGTAATTGGCGCGCCGGGCGGCGGTCGCTGCCTCGAAGGTGGCCGCGCCATAGAAGATGCTGCGCACCCGCGCCTTGCCGCAGGCCTTGGCGAAGCCCAGCATGCGTTCCACATCCTCGCGCGCTGGCGTGCCGACATGGCTGCCATCGGCGGCGATGGCCATCATCTTCAGACCGACGAACCGTTCCGGGTTGCGGAAGCTGAAAGGCTGGCGGGCGACGAAGCCGGCGAAGAACGGTCCGACGAAGGACAGCAGCGTGTGCAGCCGCCCCTGCGGCACGCCTTCCGCCAGATCGACGATTTCCAGCAGGATGCGTTTTGAGGACAGCCGCGGCAGCAGCTGGCAGGCCGCGATGAATTGCTGGCGCAGCGGTTTTGTCGCCAGGGTATCGAAATGCACCGGCACGATCAGCAGGGCCCGGCGCTGGCGGCCGGCACGCAGCAGCGCCTCCCCGGCCTGCCGCAGCATGAAACAGTCGAGTTCGCAGTTGAAAACGCCGGTATGGGTCTGCTCCTCGCCCGATGCTTTCCAGACCGGCAGGATGACGCTGGCGCTGTAGGCCGAAATCAGCTTCTTGCGGATATTGGCCATCGGCCAGTAGGAGACGCGCAGTTCGCTTTGCAGTGCCTCGAAATGCTGCCTTTCGACATCCTCTTCCTTCTTCTGCGCGGCATCGACCGTCTGCGACAGGCCATCCGGCGTCGTCAGGGCTTCGACGGGTGTCTTGGGATCCAGTTCAAGCACGAGGGCGCGGCAGGTCACCAGCCCCTCTTTGATGCCGGAAACGCCGCTCAGCTTATCGTTGATCTCGCGGGCGATCTTTTCGGAGCTTTTTGTCGCCCGCTCCTTGTCGCCGCCGCCGAACAGAATCACGATCTGTTCTTCGTTAACCATAAGAAAGGCATCGGCCGGGCCGGTATGTTTCTTGATGACGGTCTCGGCCAGCAGCAGGATCTTGCCCTTGATCGACGGCCAGCGCTCGCCGAAGGTCTTGCGGACCTCCGAGAAGCCCAGCATCTGGACATTGCCGGCGACCAGCGCTTCCGCCACCAGCTTGTTGGAGCGCACGAAGTCCAGCAGGCTGTTGCGGAAGGCGGTCGGGTCGGAAGGGTCGAGCTTCTGCTTGGAATAGGAGTCGTAGAAGCTCTGCTTCCGGGCGCTCTGGTCGCCCGTGACCTCCGGAACCGTTTGGTAGAATTCCGATTTTGGCATTCGGATGTCTGTCTATGACGGCATTTGCTTCAAAGAGTGAGTATGCAGTAAACCGCACAAACAGTAAGCAAGTTCCTAACGGCGGCCACTTCCGACATTAGGAAAGGCGCATGTGGTGCGGTTGCGTATCCGCCCCTGATGGCCTATCTGTTTGCCCAATCGTCCACTCCCCCTTTGCAAAGCGAGAACGAATCATGATCCAACCGGTGCATGTCGTTGGCGGCGGTTTGGCCGGATCGGAGGCCGCCTGGCAGCTGGCCGAGGCCGGCGTGCCGGTCGTGCTGCACGAAATGCGCCCGGTACGCGGCACGGATGCGCACCAGACCGACCAAATGGCCGAGCTGGTCTGCTCCAATTCCTTCCGCTCCGACGATGCCGAATATAACGCGGTCGGCCTGCTGCATGAGGAGATGCGCCGCTGCGGTTCGCTGATCCTGCGTTCCGGCGATGGCGCGAAACTGCCCGCCGGCGGCGCGCTGGCGGTGGACCGCGACGATTTCGCCGGGGCCGTTACGGCAGCGCTGGAGGCGCATCCGCTGGTCACGATCGAGCGCGGCGAGGTCGCCGGCTTGCCGCCGGAAGACTGGGACAGCGTCATCCTCGCCACCGGCCCCCTCACCTCTCCGGCGCTGGCCGAGGCGATCCGCGAGTTGACCGGCGAGACGGCATTGTCCTTCTTCGATGCCATCGCCCCCATCGTCTATAAGGAGAGCATCGATTTCTCCCGCGCCTGGTTCCAGTCGCGCTACGACAAAGTCGGGCCCGGCGGTACCGGCAAGGACTACATCAACTGCCCGTTCGAGAAGGACGAGTATCTTGCCTTCATCCAGGCGCTGCTGGATGGCGAGAAGACCGAATTCAAGGAATGGGAGAAAGACACGCCCTATTTCGAGGGCTGCCTGCCGATTGAGGTCATGGCATCGCGCGGCATCGACACGCTGCGCTTCGGGCCGATGAAGCCGGTCGGGCTGACCGATCCGAACAGCAATCGCCGGCCTTATGCGGTGCTTCAGCTTAGGCAGGATAATGCGCTGGGAACGCTCTATAATCTGGTCGGTTTCCAGACCAAGCTGAAATATGCCGAACAGACCCGGGTGTTCCGCATGATCCCCGGCCTGCAGAACGCCGAATTCGCCCGGCTGGGCGGGCTGCACCGTAACACTTTCCTGAATTCGCCGAAGCTGCTGGACGGTGTGTTGCGCCTGAAGGATTTGCCGCGCCTGCGCTTCGCCGGCCAGGTTACCGGCGTCGAGGGCTATGTCGAGAGTGCGGCCATCGGCCTGCTGGCCGGGCGCTTCGCTGCCGCCGAGCGGCTGGGCCGGGACATCGCGCCGCCGCCGCCGACCACGGCGCTGGGCGCGCTGCTGGGCCACATCACCGGCGGCGCCGATGCCGAGACCTTTCAGCCGATGAACGTGAATTTCGGCCTGTTCCCGGAACCGGAGCAGGATCCCGACCCGAAGAAGCGCATCAAGGGCCGCGAGCGCAAGAAGCTCTATACCGGCCGCGCGCTGGCCGATCTCGATGGCTGGCTCGGCGGCACGCGTCTGGCGGCGGAGTAGATCAGAACCGTCCCCGCAGCGCCATCCAGCTGAGCCGCCAGGCGGCGAGCGGGGATTTCTCGCCGAGGCTGGTGTCGAACACGTCATGGCCGTTCTTCGCCAGCCGGTTCAGATGCCCCTCGGCCAGCGTCAGCGGCAGCAGCGCCGCCAGCGCCCGTTTCGGCACATGCCGGCGCAAGGCGCGTGCTTCCGCAAGATGCCCGCGGGCGCTGTCCGCGACGGTCTCTACAATTCGGTTCAGTCCCGCACCGGGCTTCAGATCGTACAGCTCACGCAGGCCAACGCCCTGCTCTTCCATCAGGCTGGATGGCAGAGTCACCCAATGTTCGCGGGCATGGAACGGCAGCGCCCGCAGCAGGCCGGTGAGCGCCACGGCGATACCGGCGAGTCGCGCCAGATCATCCTGCCGGTCCACCCCGCCCAGCGCCGCCAGGCACAGGTCAGTCAGCGTGCCGGCTGTGCCATTAGCATAAGCCAGCAGCGCCGGCAGGTCGGCGGGCGGTTCCGGCAGCAAATCCAGCCCCCGTGCATCAATCAGCCGCTCGAAGGGCGCACGCGGCAGATCATAAGCGCGCACGGCCTCGGCCAGTGCCTGTACCACGGCATGCTGGCGCGGCGTGCCCTCATAGATCTCCGCGATCGCCTCGCGCCACCAGGTCAGCCGGATTTCGCCCAGCAGCGGTTCCGAGACGATGGCGCGGGTCTTGGCGACCTCCTGGTTGAAGGCATAGAGCGCGAACAGCGCCTCGCGCCGGTCGGCTGGCGCGAACAGGCAGGTGAGGAACCGTTCCGGATCGTTCCGCCGCACCTCAAGGGCGCAATAAGAAAGGGCGGCCTCGGGCATGATTCCTTCCGGTGAGTTTCGGTTCTAGCCGGGTGTGCTTCCCGGCACCCGTCCTATATAGTTTCGGTCCCATCGCCAAGCACGTTCGGATTCATGCCGCAGCCTGTTACCCTGCCTGATACGATTTATGCTTCCGGCAAGGGAGCGGCACAGGAGAGCTTTCCGGTCGCTTCCTGGCTGCTTCCGCCGTCGAAACGGGCGGATATCATGGCGTTCTACCGCTTTGCACGTGCCGCCGACGATATCGCCGATCACCCCTCCTTGCCGTCGGATGAGAAGCTGCGCCTGCTGGACCAGATGGAGGGCCGGCTGCCGCCCGCCGGGGCGGAACACACGGCCGCGCTGCTGATCGCTTTTCGGCAGGATGCCAGCAAGGCGCGCTATGCCGACTGGGGCGAGCTGATGGGCTATTGCCGGCATTCCGCCGCCCCGGTCGGGCGGTTCCTGCTCGACCTGTTCGGGGAGGATCGCACGCTGTGGTCCCGCTCCGATGCGCTGTGCGCCGCCTTGCAGGTGCTGAACCATGTGCAGGATTGCGGCAAAGATTATCGCGCGCTCGACCGGCTCTACCTGCCACAGGACTGGCTGGATGCAGACGGTGTCACGCCGGACATGCTCACTGCCTTGCACACCGCCCCTGCCCTACGCCGCACGCTGGACCGTGTGCTGGACGCCACGGCAGCGCTGCTGGCAGCATCCCGCCCGCTGGCGGCGGGCACCCGGCATCGCGGCCTGCGCATCCAGGCCGCGACCACGCAGATCGGCGCGGAAGCGCTGCTGGCGCGCCTCAAGCGGCAGGATCCGCTGGCCCGGCACGTCCGGCTGGGCTGGCCGATGCGGTTCTGGTGCCTGTTGCGCGGCATGGGCGCCGGATTTTCCGCCCGATGACCCTACAGGCCGAAGCCGAGGCGCATGTCCTGGATATCGTGCGGCGCGCGCGCAGCTCTTTCTACTGGAGCATGCGGCTGCTGCCCGGCGAGAAGCGCCGCGCCATGTATGCAATCTACGCCTATTGCCGGGAGCTGGACGACATTGCCGATGGCACTTTGCCGCGTGCCGAGAAGCTGGCCCGGCTGGAGGATTGGCGCCGGGAGATCGCGGCGCTGTATGACGGCACGCCTTCCCACCCCATTGCCATTGCGCTGGCCGGACCTGTTGCGCGCTACAGGCTCGACCGGCGCTGGTTCGAGGAAATCCTGACGGGCGTGGGCATGGATGCCGCCGGCGATATCTGCGCGCCCTCCCTGCTTGAACTGCAACTCTATTGCCGCCGGGTCGCCGGTGCGGTCGGCATGCTGTCCATCGCGATCTATGGCGCCTCGGGCAAGGCAGCAGCCGGGTTTGCGCTGGCGCTTGGCGATGCGGTGCAGCTGACCAATATCCTGCGCGATTTGCGGGAGGATGCGGAGATTGGGCGGCTTTATCTGCCGGGCGACATGCTGGATGCGGTTGGCATCCGCACCCGCGACCCTGCGGATGTGATCGCTCATCCGGCCCTGCCCCGCGTCGGCGACGCGATGATCGATTGGGCGGAACAACGCTACGAGGATGCCGAGGCCGCCCTGCCCGACTGCGATCGGCGCGCCTTACGCCCGGCCATTATCATCATGGCGACCTACAAGCGCCTGCTGAGCCGGCTGAAGGAAACCGACCTGCCGGCATCGCGGCGCATCCGGCTGGGACGGCTGGAAAAGATCGCCATCGCCCTGCGCGCCGGCCTCACGCTGAAGCCATGAGCCGGCATCTGCATATCGTCGGCGCCGGACTGGCCGGCCTGTCGGCGGCGTTGCGCGGGCTGGAGGCCGGTTACACCGTGTCGCTGTACGAGGCATCGGGCCAGGCCGGCGGGCGCTGCCGCTCCTATGCCGATACGACACTTGGTGTGACGCTGGATAACGGCAATCACCTGCTGCTGTCCGGCAACCGGGAGACGCTGGCCTATCTGGAACGGATCGGCGCACAGGACACGCTGACCGGGCCGGTACGGGCGTGCTTTCCCTTCCTCGATCTCGCCAGTGGGGAAAGCTGGAGCCTGCAGCCAGGATATCTGATGCCCTGGTCGGCCGCGCGCCGCGCGCCGGGCACCAGCGCCGCCGATTATCTGCCCTGGCGGCTGCTGACCGCGGATGCAAACGCTACCGTTGCGGATTGCCTGCCCCCTGGGAGCGCGCTGGAGCGGGTCTGGCGGCCCTTGCTGGTCTCCGCCCTCAACATGCCGCTGGAACAGGCCTCGGCGCGTCTGGCCGGCCGTCTGCTGCGGGAAACGCTGCTGCGTGGCGAAACCGCCTGCCGTCCGCTGGTCGCGCGTGACAGTCTGGGCGCCAGCTTTGTCGATCCGGCCTTGGCAGTTCTGGAAAAGGCCGGCGCCAACGTCCGGTTCCATGAAAGGCTGACCGGGCTGGATGTCACGACTGAAAGGATCGATTATCTCGCCTTCGGTGACCGTCGGGTGATGCTCGCCGCAGACGATGCCATCATCCTCGCCCTTCCGGCGGAGCCGGCGTCGGCGTTTCTCGGGCTGGATATGCCACTCGATCATCAGCCCATCGTGAATGGGCATTTCAGGATCGATATAGCGGGATTGCCGGGCGGCGAGGCATTTCTGGGTCTGGTCGGCGGCACGGCGGAATGGTTGTTCCACCGCCACGGGCTGATCTCCACCACCACCAGCGCGGCCACTGTTCTGGCAGAACGTCCCGCCGGGGAGATCGCCGAGCTGCTCTGGCAGGATATCGCGCGGGCCCTCGCCCTGCCGGCCGATCATGCGCTGCCGCCCTACCGGATCGTGAAGGAAAAGCGCGCGACTCTGGCGCAGACACCGGCAATGGCGCGTTTACGGCACGGTGCTGAAACCCGCCGGAAAAATCTGGCGCTGGCCGGGGACTGGACCGACACCGGCCTGCCCTGCACCATCGAAAGCGCGGTGCGTTCCGGCAGGCTGGCGGTAGAGGCCCTAAGTTAATAAGGGTTTTTCTGGCCTTTTCATGGGCTTAGGATTGGCCTACATGAAAGGGTATCCGGCGAGCACGCTGTGCCGGACACTTTCTCGCGAGCCGCCGCCTTTTTTCGGCGTCTTCCCGCGCAACGGAACAAGCCAACGAGGAATATCATGCCCTTCGAACTTCCGGCCCTGCCCTACGCGCAGAACGCCCTGGAGCCGCATATCTCCGCCAACACCTTCAGCTTCCATCACGGCAAGCACCACAACACCTATGTGGTGAACCTGAATAAGATGATCGACGGCACCCCGCTCGCCTCGAAGTCGCTGGAGGAAATCATCCTCGACAGCGCCGGCGATGCGTCGAAGGCCGGTATCTTCAATAATGCCGCGCAGGTGTGGAACCACACCTTCTTCTGGAATTCGATGAAGCCGGGCGGCGGCGGCAAGCCCACCGGCAAGATCGCCAAGATGATCGACGAGTCCTTCGGCTCCTACGACAAGTTCGCCGAGGAGTTCAAGGCCGCCGGCGCCGGCCAGTTCGGCAGCGGCTGGGCCTGGCTGATCGAAGATGGCGGCAAGCTGGCGGTCGTGAAGACCCCGAACGCCGAGCTGCCGATGACCAAGGGCAAGAAGGCACTGCTGACCTGCGACGTGTGGGAGCACGCCTATTATCTCGATTACCAGAACCGCCGGCCGGACTTCCTGGCCGCCTTCCTGGATCACCTGGTGAACTGGGACTTTGCGGAGAAGAACCTGGCCGCCTAATATCCGGCCAGATAGATAGAGACGATGCGGGGGCCTTTCGGCCCCCGTTTTCGTTTTTATTCCACCGCGATCAGGGCGGCGGCGACGCGGCGGTCCTCGGACATCAGCACATTATAGGTGCGGCAGGCCGCGCCGGTATCCATCGCGTCGATCACGATGCCGGCCGTGCGCAGTGCGTTACGCAGCGCTGGGGGGACGAAGCGCATCTGCGGGCCGCAACCGATCAGCAGGATATCGACCGGCGGTGTGTCCGCAGCGGTGAAGGCCGACAGGCTGGCCTCGTCGATGGCCTGGAACTCGGTGACCGGCCAGTCGAGAACCCGGTCGGGGAACACCAGCACGGAGCCTTCATATACCGTGCCGGTGATCTTGAAACGGCCCTCGCCATAGCTCTCGATGAGCTGGCGTCCCTCGGCGATGCGCGGTGTAACATCCATTTAGTGGTCAGCCGGCCGTCGTCGCCTTGCTGCCATCCTCCGCCTTGTCGTTGTCCCGGCGCAGATTCATGTAGGTCAGCACTGGCGTGGCGATAAAGATCGAGGAATAGGTACCGATCAGAATGCCGAAGATCAGCGCGCCGCTGAAATCGCGGACAACCGGCCCGCCGAAGGCGAACAGCGCGATCAGGGCCAGAATCGTCGTGCCACTGGTCAACAGAGTGCGTGCCAGCGTGTCGTTCAGGCTGAGATCGCACAGGGCGCTGATATCGAGCTTCTTGTACTTGCGAAGATTCTCGCGGATGCGGTCATACACCACGACGGTGTCGTTGATCGAATAGCCGGCGATGGTCAGGATCGCCGCCACCGTGGACAGGTTGAATTCCAGCTGCAGGACGGAGAACAGGCCGATGGTGATGAGCACGTCATGCACCAGCGTCAGCACGCCACCGATGCCGAACTGCCATTCGAAACGGAACCAGATGTAGATCAGGATCGCGCTCAGCGCGATCAGCACCGCCAGGATACCGTCCCGGATCAGCTCCGCGCCGACCTTCGGGCCCACGAACTCGACGCGGCGATAATTCACCTCGTCGCCTAGCGCGCCACGCACCGCCTCGATGGCAGCCTGCTGGCCTTCCTCACCGCCATCCTGCTGCTGGATGCGGATCAGAACGTCGGTATCGGCGCCGAACTCCTGCAGAGACACCTCGCCCAGCCCGAGCTGGCCGAGCGTCGAGCGCATTTCGGACAGGTTGGCGGGCTGCGGCGTGCGCACCTCCATCAGGATGCCACCACGGAAATCGATGCCGAAATTCAGCCCCTGGGTCAGCAGGGAGCCGAGGGACCCGACCATCAGCAGGGTGGAGAGCACGAAACACATTCCCTTGTAGCGCAGGAAGGGCACATGCGGCGTACCGGCCAGGAATCGCATGAAACGCATCGTCAGTCTCCGCTCAGATCGGCAGCGTCTTTGGCCGCGACCGGCGCAGCCAAAGCACGACGATGAGGCGCGTCACCATTATCGCGGTAAACATTGAGGTGACGAGGCCAATCGACAGGGTGACGGCGAAGCCGCGGATCGGGCCGGACCCGAAAATAAACAGCAGCAGCGCCGCAATGAAGGTCGTCAAATTCGCGTCGACAATGGTGGAGATCGCCCGACTGTAACCGGCATCGATGGCCGAAACCGGCGGACGGCCGTTCTTGGCCTCTTCGCGCATGCGCTCGAACACCAGCACATTGGCATCGACCGCCATGCCGATGGTTAGCACGATGCCTGCGATGCCCGGCAGCGTCAGGGTCGCTTGCAGCACTGACAGCGCAGCCACGATCAGGATCAGATTGACCAGCAGGGCGATGTTGGCGATCACGCCGAACAACCCGTAGGCCAAGACCATGAAGATGATGACGAGTATCAGGCCCAGCACGGCGGCGGCCTCGCCGGCAGCAATCGAATCGGCACCGAGGCCGGGACCGACCGTGCGTTCCTCCAGCACTGTTAGCGGCGCCGGCAGCGCGCCCGCGCGCAGCAGCAGCGCCAGATCCTGCGCTTCCTGCGCGCTGAAACTGCCGGAAATGATACCGCTGCCGCCCAGGATGGGCTCGCGGATGACCGGCGCACTGATGACCTTGTCGTCCAGCACGATGGCGAAGGGCCGGTTGACATTCTCTGCGGTGGTGTCGGCGAAGCGCTTGGCGCCCACCGAGTCGAAGCGGAAGGAAACCACCGGTTCGCCATTGTTGAAGGTCGGCTGGGCATCGACCAGCGTGTCGCCGCTGACCATCACCCGGCGCTCGACCAGATACATCTGCGCCGGGCGGCCATCGGCCCCCACCTCGTCGGAGGGCAGCAGCGCAGAGCCCGGCGGCACCCGGCCGGCCAGCGCCTCGCCCAGCGAATTGCGGCTATCGACCAGGCGGAACACCATCTTGGCGGTCTGGCCCAGTAGCGCCTTGATGCGCTCCGGATCGTCCACGCCCGGCAGCTGGACCAGAATACGGTCCTCGCCCTGGCGCTGGATGGTCGGCTCCCGCGTGCCGGTTTCGTCGATACGGCGGCGCACGATCTCGATGGATTGTTCGATGGCCGCCTGCTTGCGCGCCGTCAGCGCACTTTCGCGCAGGTTTGCGACGATGCGGCCGTCGCTCTGGTCGATCACCAGGTCGCCATCGGCATCGCGCAGCAGCGCCATGGCCTTGTCGGCCTCGGCTGGCTCGCGCAGGCGGAACACGACATTTTCCCCGGAAACGCCAAGATCGGTATAGCCGATCCGCTCCTTGCGCAGCTCGGTACGGGCCAGATCGACGACCGATTCCAGCCGCTCCCGAACCACTGTGTCGAGATCGACCTCCAGCAGCAGGTGCGAGCCGCCACGCAGGTCGAGGCCCAGATTGATGCGCTGGAAGCTCATCCAGCTGGGCGCCTTTTCGACAACCGACCGGTCAATCAGGTTCGGCGCCGCATAGACGGCACCGAGAAGACAGATCACCAGGACCAGTGCGATCTTCCACTTGGGGAAATGCAGCATTGTGGCCGGAACGCTCCGATGAAGGGAAAAAAGTCAGGCGGTCGCGAAACCGAGTTTCGAAACAGCCTTAAGGGGCGTCCGTGCCGGCTTCGCTGGCCTTGCTCTCGGCCGGCTTGGCCTCCGCAGGCTTCGCGCGGCTGCGGGACGAGCGCTTGCGCGGGGTCTCGGCCGGTGCATCCTCGTCCTCATCTTCCGCATCGTCGTCCCTGGCACGCGCCGGCTCGGTCTTGGCCAGCACATCGGCAACCATGGAGCGGAGCGAGCGCACCCGCACACCCTCGGCAATCTCCAGGGTGAGTTCGCTGTCGTCATTCACCCGGGTGACGGTGCCGATGATGCCGCCATTGGTCACGACGCGGTCGCCGCGACGGATATTCGACAGCATTTCCTTGTGCGCTTTCACCTTCTTCTGCTGCGGACGGATCAGCAGGAAGTAGAAGACGACAAAAATCAGCACCAGCGGAAGCAGCGACACGATAAAGTCGCTGCCGCCTGCGGACTGGGCGTAAGCCGGGGAGATAAGCATTTGCGGCTCCTTGTTTTTCCGCCCACAGGCGGTTGATTCATCGGGCGGACTATACCCGGACGGGCGACGATTGCAACAACGCCGCACTTACGGAATCGACCCTGCCATGAGGCACAGCCCGTTGACCCTGCCGGACTGGCCCGACTAGGCTCCCTGCTCCGCTGATGTAGGTGCCTGGACACATGAATACGACCCCCGACCTTCTGCCTTTGCTGACCCGTATTGCCGATGCGCTGGACCGGCTGGCGCCGCCAGCGGTGAAACCGGTCGATATCGCCGCCGCCGATGGTTTCGTCTGGAATGCGGAAAGCGCCAGCATGGACCCGGTACCATCAATTGCCCGCGTCGACCTTAGGCTGCTGCAGGGCGTGAAGCGGCAGCGTGACACGCTGCTCGACAATACCCGGCGTTTCGCCCAGGGGCTGCCGGCCAACAACACGCTGCTATGGGGCGCGCGCGGCATGGGCAAGAGCTCGCTGGTGAAGGCGGTGCATGCCGCCGTCAACCAGGAAATTCCGGGCTCCCTGGCGCTCGTCGAGATCCACCGCGAGGATATCGCCTCCCTGCCCCAGCTGCTGAAGCTGCTGAAGCAGGCTGGCCGGCGTTCCATCATCTTCTGCGACGACCTGTCCTTCGACATCGCCGACAATGCCTACAAGTCACTGAAAGCGGTGCTGGAGGGCGGCATCGAAGGCCGGCCGGACAATGTGCTGTTCTACGCCACCTCGAACCGCCGCCATCTGATGGCGCGCGACATGATCGAGAATGAGCGTTCGACCGCGATCAACCCGTCGGAAGCAGTCGAGGAGAAAGTCTCGCTGTCCGACCGGTTCGGCCTCTGGCTGGGTTTCCATGCCTGCGACCAGGATACCTACTTCGCGATGATCGAAGGCTATAATGAGGCGTTCGGCCTCGGCGTGCCGGTTGAGCAGCTGCATGCCGAAGCCGTGGAATGGTCGGTCGGCCGCGGCAGCCGTTCGGGCCGTGTTGCCTGGCAGTACATCCAGGATCTGGCCGGACGGCTGGGCAAGAGCCTCGACTAGCGGGAAAGCGCCGCGACGCCCCGCTGGAGATAGGGTTTCGGATCGATGGCGCGGGAATTGCGCCGCACCTCGAAATGCAGCTGTGGCGTATCCACGCTGCCGGTCCGCCCGACGCGTGCGATGGCCTGGCCGCGCCGCACCTCGTCGCCCCGCCTGACCAGCAGCGCCTCATTATGCGCATAGGCGGTCATGTAGCCGCCGGCATGGTTGATCAGCAGCAGATTGCCGAAACCTTTCAACTCGCTGCCGGCATAGACGACGACGCCATTCTCGGCGGCCAGCACCGGCGTGCCGCGCGGGGCGGCAATATTGATGCCGTCATTGTGCAGTCCGCCGCCCCGGGGGCCGAAATCGGAGAGGATGCGGCCGTTCACGGGCATCAGGAAGGTTGAGCTGCTGCGTGCCGGCGGCGACTTCAGGATGGCGCTCGATCCGGTCGCCGGCGGTGGCGCGGCCGCCGTTTGTGTTCGTTCTTGACCAGGCGCGCTGGTGGATGGCGTGGTTTCAGGGGCGGACTCGGCCCGTCCAGCTGAGCCGCTTGTACCGCTTGCAGCGGGTGCCCCGGGCGATGGCGTGCTGGGGGACGTCGGGCCGGCAGATGGGGCCGGGCGCGGATTCGCCAGGGGCACCGTTCCGCTCGCAACCATGGCTGGAGCCGGCGATTCCTGAACCTGCGAGGGCAGCAGCAGCCGCTGTCCAAGCCGGATCGTGAAGGGTTCCGACAGGCTGTTGGCGCGGGCAAGGCTGCTGACATCCACATTGTAGCGCCGGGCGATGCCATACAGCGTGTCGCCGCCGGCCACGACATGGGACCGGGCATAGGGCAGGCGCAGCACATCCCCGACCCGCAGCACATAGGGCGGCTGCAGGCGGTTTGCCTCGATCATCGCCCGCAACGGCACCTCGTTGGCGCGGGCAATGCCATACAGCGTATCGCCGCGCTGCACCGTCACCGTGCCCGGCGCGCCTTGTCTCAAACCATCGGACGGGCCGGAGGTGCTGGGTGGCAGGCGCGACGGGGTGATGCCGTTGACGACCGGCGCCGGCGGCCCGCTGCGCGCGCAGGAGGCCAGCGTCAGCGCTGCCAGCAGCAGGAGCAGAACAGGAAACCGGAAGGGACGGCTCATGCCCCTCACTCTACGAAGCGACCGGCGTTACGGCAACGCGGGAAGCACGACATGGCCTACCTCGTCTTTCCGGTCTCTTCGGGCATGCCGGAAATCAGCGGCACGAAACGCACGGCCCACAGGGTTTCGGTCTGGAAACCGTCCTCCGTGCGGGTGACGCGCACCACATGCTGATTTTCCGGACGCGGCCCCAGCGGCAGCACCATGATGCCGCCAACGGCCAGCTGCTGCATCAGCGCTTCCGGCATTTCGGTTGCCGCCGCCGTCACCAGAATACGGTCGAACGGCGCCTGCTCCGGCCAGCCCTTGGTACCGTCCCCAACCTTTGCCGTCACATTGCTGCACCCCAGTGCGAGGAGGCGCTGTTCGGCGTCGCGCAGCAGGTCGCGATGGCGCTCGATGGTATAGACCCGCCGGCAGAGCTGCGCCAGAATCGCCGTCTGGTAGCCGGAGCCGGTGCCGATCTCCAGCACTTTCATGCGGTCGCCTGGATTGAGCGCCTGGGACATCATTCCGACCACGGTCGGCTGGCTGATGGTCTGGCCACAGCCGATGGGTAGCGCCGTATTGTCATAGGCCTGATCGTCGAAGGTCCTGGGCACGAACAATTCGCGCGGTACCCGCTCAATGGCCGACAACACGCGTGTATCGGCCACGCCGTTGCGGCGCAGCTCCATGATCAGCCTGATCTTGCGGGCGTCTTCGGCGCTCACGCGGGCTCCCCTCTCCCGATGCTAGTCCAGCACCGTCTGCAGCGCCTTCAAGGTCGCGGCATGCGTCATGTCCATATGGATCGGCGTGATCGCGATATAACCATCGCGCACCGCCGCCAGGTCGGTACCGGTCTTGGCCTCTTCCTCGCTCTTGATGAGGCCGACCCAGTAATAGGGATTGCCATAGGGATCGGTACCCGGCTGCACGGCGGAGCCGATCTGGCGCTGGGCCTGCCGCGCCAGCCGGATGCCCTTTACGCCCTGCCCGCCGGTGTCTGGGAAGTTCAGGTTGATCAGCACGCCCTTCGGCCAGCCGATAGCCAGGACCTTGCGGATGATGTCCGGCCCGTGCTGTTCGGCGGTGGACCATTTCGGCGCATGCTTGAAGGCGATGGCCTGGCTGAGCGCGATCGAGGGCAGGCCCAGCAGCGTGCCTTCCATCGCCGCTGCGATGGTGCCGGAATAGGTCACATCCTCGGCCATGTTGGCGCCGCGGTTCACGCCGGACAGCACGAGGTCAGGCTGGTGATCCTGCAGCAGCTGGTTCACCGCCAGCAGCACGCAGTCGGTCGGCGTGCCGTCCACGGCGTAGCGGCGCTTGGACACTTCGCGCAGCCGCAGCGGGCTGCGCAGCGTCAGCGAATGGGCAGAACCGCTCTGGTTCTGTTCCGGCGCTACCACCCAGACATCCTTGGACAGGGCCTTGGCGATCTTCTCCAGCACCTTCAGGCCGGGCGCGTTGATACCGTCATCGTTGGTGACGAGGATGCGGCATTTCTCCAGCGGCTTATCGAGCTTAAGCATCGGCTTGAATGACCTCCAGCCCGCCCATATAGGGGCGCAGCTTTTCCGGGACGGTCACGGAACCGTCCTCATTCTGGTAATTCTCCAGGATCGCCACCATGGTGCGGCCGACCGCAAGGCCGGAACCGTTCAGCGTGTGCACGAAGCGGGTGTTCTTTTCGCCCTCGGGGCGGAAGCGTGCCTTCATGCGCCTTGCCTGAAAGTCGCCGCAGTTCGAGCAGCTGGAAATCTCGCGATAGGTGTTCTGCCCCGGCAGCCAGACCTCGATATCGTAGGTCTTGCGCGCGCCAAAGCCCATATCGCCGGTGCACAGCACGACGGTGCGGTAGGGCAGCTCCAGCCGTTCCAGGACGGTCTGGGCGGCTTGCGTCATCCGCTCATGCTCGTCTTCGGAGCGGTCGGGATGGGCAATCGAGACCATCTCCACCTTGGTGAACTGGTGCTGGCGGATCATGCCGCGCGTATCCTTGCCGGCCGCCCCGGCCTCTGACCGGAAACAGGGCGAATAGGCGGTGAAGCGCCGCGGCAGGTCCTTCTCGTCGAGTATGGAGTCGGCGACCAGATTGGTCAGCGGCACCTCGGCGGTCGGGATCAGCCAGTAATCATTGGTGGTGCGGAACAGATCCTCGCCGAATTTCGGCAATTGCCCGGTGCCGTACAGTGCATGGTCGCGCACCATGTAGGGCACCTGCGTCTCCTCATAGCCGAATTCCAGCGTGTGGATGTCCAGCATGAAGGCGGCGAGCGCCCGTTCCAGCCTGGCCAGATGTTTGCGCAACACGACGAAGCGCGCGCCAGACAGCCTGGCGGCGGCCTCGAAATCCATCATCCCGAGCCCCTCGCCGATCTCGAAATGCTCCTTCGGCTGGAACGCGTAGTTGCGCGGGTTACCCCAGCGCCGAACCTCGACATTCTGCGTTTCGTCGGCGCCGTCTGGCACGTCGGATGCGGGCAGGTTCGGGATGCCGGCGAGGATGGTATCGAGTGCCTCGCCCAGTTCCTTGTCCTCGGCCTCCAGCGCGGCAAGCCGGTCCTTGATCCGGGCGACCTCTTCCATCAGCGCGTCGGCGTCGCCGCCCTGGCGCTTGATCTGGCCGACTTCCTTGGACGCCTCGTTGCGGCGCGCCTGCAGGCTCTGCAACTCGGTCTGCACCGACCGTCGGTGCGCATCCTGCGCCAGAATTTCGGCGGACAGCGGCGCCAGCCCCCGGCGGGCCAGGGCGGCGTCGAAGGCGGCGGCATCGTCGCGAATGAGCTTCAGGTCGATCATGGAAAGTCCGGTCCGGTGTGACGGGATAGGCGGCAAGGGTTATAGCCGCTTCGCCGGACTCCGTCCAGAAACCGCCCGCGGCTATCGGTATCTAGGAAGCTTCTTCCTCGGCTTCCCGGGCTTCCTCTTCCGCCTCGCGCTTGGCCTTCTTGCGCTCGGTGATGCGCACCGACCAGATCGAGATTTCGTAGAGGATGAGCAGCGGCACGGCGAGGCTGATCTGGCTGATCGGGTCAGGCGGTGTCAGCAGCGCGGCGGCAATGAACATGACGACGATGATATAGCGCCGCTTCTGCCGCAGGCCGTCGGAGGTAACGGCGCCGATGCGGCCCAGCAGGGTCAGCAGCACCGGCAGCTCGAAGGCGAGGCCGAAGGCGAAGATCAGCGTCATCACCAGGCCGAGATACTCGCTGACGCGGGCTTCCAGCTGGATCGGCAGCGCCCCTTCGGCACCCGAGGTCTCGAAGCCGAGGAAGAATTCCCAGGCCAGCGGCATGACCACGTAATAGGCCAGCGCGCCACCCATGAAGAACAACACCGGCGTCACCACTAGGAACGGCAGGAAGGCCTGCCTCTCATTCTTGTAGAGGCCGGGCGCCACGAACATCCAGAGTTGCGAGGCGATCACCGGAAAGGACAGGAAGAAGGCGGCCCAGAGCGCCACCTTCACATAGGTGAAGAACGCCTCGGTCAGGTTTGTGTAGATCATCCGCCGCCCGGCATCGTTGCCCAGCACATCGGCCAGCGGCTGGACGAGGAAGGCGTAGATGTATTCGGCGACCAGATAGCAGGCGATGAAGGCGATGAACAGCGCGCCCACCGAATACATCAGCCGGTTTCGCAGCTCGACCAGATGTTCGAGCAGCGGCATCTTGTTGTCGTCGGGATTCTCGGAGACCATTCCTTAAAGCCCCTTACGACGTGCCGGATTTGGAATCGGACTTCGCTGTGTCCGACGCCGGAACGGGTTCAGCCTGCTGTTCGCCAGTGCTGGCAGTTGGCAGGGGCGCATCGGCGGGTGGCGGCAGCGGTTTGGTCTTTTCTTCGGCTTTCGGTTCCGCCGGCTTCGCCTTCGGGCTCTCTCCGGAATCGATCCGGTCCGGGGCGATATTGATATCGAATTCGCCCTTCGGGTCCACCTGCTCCTGCAGTGCCTTGGTTATGCCCTTGCCCTTGACGTCCTCGAGCTGCTTGCGGACATCGTCCAGCTCGGCTTCCCGGACCATTTCATCGACATGGCCCTGAAATTCGCGCGACACTTCGCGCACCTTGCGGATGGCGCGTCCGAGGGTCTTCAACGCATGGGGGAGTTCCTTGGGGCCGAGGATGATGATCGCAACAAGCGCGATCACCGCCATCTCGCCCCATCCCAGATCGAACATTACGAATTACCGTCCTTTGATGGGACGCCATTGCGGCCAGAAAAGCAGGGGAGCCGCCGGCTGGCTCAGCTCTTGGCCGGCTCGTTCTTCTTCGACTCGTCCGGCGCCGTGGACGGCGCGCTGGCGGTGTCCGCGGTCTGAGACGGTGTCTGATCCAGCGTCTTCGCCGGTTCTGACGTTGTCTCTTCCTCGTCCTTCATGCCGGACTTGAAGCTTTTGACCCCCTTGGCGACATCGCCCATCACCTTCGGCAGTTTGCCTGCGCCAAAGATGATCAGGACGATCACCAGAATGAGGATGACCTGCCAAAACCCGATGCTCATGTTCCGAATTCTCCGATGCTTCCCGTATTCCGGGGGTGTTCAGTCTGTTTGTATCGTTCCAACTGGTGCGACCGCCCCGACATGTGCCGGGATAATGGCACGAAGCCAAACCACAGGCAACGCGTCCTCATGCCGGAAAGGCCCAGGTCAACACTCCTGCCCTGCCGGAAAAACGAAGATCTGCTGAGGGTCCAGCGAAACCGCCACTTTCTCGCCCTCCTGCGGCAGAAAAAGTCCCGGCACCCGGCAATGCAGATGCAGCGGCGGCCCTTCCACCTCCTCCGTGTCGAGTTCCAGATGCAGCAGGCTGGCGCGCCCCAGCATCCGCGCGGCCATAACCCGCGCCACGCCTTGGCCGTCGCCGGAAACCGCCTCCGCGCCAACCTTCAGCGCTTCAGGGCGCATGATAATCTCGACTGCCGCGCCATCGGGAAAGCCGGCCGCCGGCAGCCGGCCGAGCGGCGTCGCCACATGGCCTTCCTGTACCGTTCCGGAAATCCGGTTCACGTCGGAGAAGAAGCCGGCGACATAGGCGCTGGCCGGGTGATAGTAGATGTCCACCGGCGAGCCGAGCTGCAGCAGGCTGCCAGAGCGCATGACCGCGATGCGGTCGGCCATGAACATCGCTTCCTCGGCATCGTGAGTGACCATCAGCGTGGCAGCACCACTCTGCTTCAGCGCGTGCAGCGTATCGTCGCGGACCTGGCTGCGCAGCTGCGCATCAAGGCCGGAAAACGGCTCGTCCAGCAGCACGATACGGGGTTCGGGGGCCAGGGCGCGCGCCAGGGCGACACGCTGCTGCTGGCCGCCGGAAAGCTGATGCGGATATTTCTGCGCATGCGCGGCCATGCCAACCTGTTCCAGCACTGCCAGGGCGCGTTGGCGGCGTTGCGCGGCCGGCATCCTGTCCAGGCCGAATGTAACATTGTCGATTACCCGCAAATGCGGAAACAGCGCGAAATCCTGAAACACGAAACCGACGCCGCGATGCTCCGGCGGCAGGCTGGCCCCGGTGCGCGCCACGGTACGGCCGGCGATGGAGATCGATCCTTCCTGCAGGGTCTCAACCCCGGCGCACAGGCGCAGCATCGTTGTCTTGCCGCAGCCGGACGGGCCAACCAGGGCGACCACCTCACCGGGGGCGATCGACAGGCTAACACCGGCGACGGCCATAATCGCGCCGTAGCGATGCACGACATTATCGACCTTCAGAACCGGCTCAACCGCGCCGTTCTCGTCGGCGGTTCGCGCCAGGGCAGCATTTTGCACGTCAGAATTCCTCATCGTCGAGCAGGAGGGGCTCCGCGCCCTCGTCTTCGTCCGTTCCTGCTGGCATATCGGCCTCCTCCTCGCGCATCGCAATGGTCGCGAGGCTGGGGCGCTTGTCCAGCAGGCCCGCCGCCTTCAGTTCCTCGACACCGGGCAGCTCCTTCAGATCGGCGATGCCGAACTGATCGAGAAAGACATCGGTTGTCACCCAGGTCAGCGGCCGGCCCGGCGATTCGCGCCGGCGGCCGGGTTTCACCCAGCCGGCTTCCAGCAGCACGTCGAGGGTGCCTTTCGACAGGCCGACGCCGCGCACTTCCTCGATCTCCGCGCGGGTGATCGGCTGGTGATAGGCGATGATCGCCATCGTCTCCATGGCGGCGCGCGACAGCTTGCGCAACTGCGTGCGCTCATGCGCCATCATCGGCGCCAGATCGGCGGCGGTGCGGAACGCCCATTTACCGCCGATACGGGTCAGGACGACGCCGCGATTCTCATAAAGCGCCGCTAGATCGGCCAGCAAACCCTTGAGATCGATTCCTTCCGGCAGCCGTTCCTGCAAGGTGGCCTCGGCGACCGGCTCCCGCGAGGCAAACAGGATCGCCTCCAGCAGGCGCAGTGCCTGGGCGCGCTCGCGAGACGAGACGAGAAGCGGCGTATCGCTCATTCCTGTGTCTCCTGCACGCCGCTGCGCGCCCGCAGATAGATCGGCCCGAAGGTCTCGCCCTGGCGCAGTTCAACAGCGCCCTGTTTCACCAGTTCCAGGCTGGCGACAAAGGTGGCGGCGATGGCCGAACGCGCGATCAGGCTGTCGCGCAGGTCCGGCGGCAGGAAGTTTTGCAGCATCGTCCAGTCCGGCACGCGCCCGACCAGCATGCGCAGCCGTTCCAGCGCGTCTTCGACGGAATAGAGCTGGGTCGGCGCGATCCGCAGCGATTTATGCTCGGTCCGGCGGCGGAAATCCGCATAAGCCTTTAGCAGATCGTAGAGCGATGCCTCGAAGCGCGTCGAAATGACGGTGGGAAACTGCTCCTCAGCACCGCGCGCGAAGACATCCTGGCCGAGCTGCGGATGCGCCATCAGCCGCACGCCGGCTCCCTGCATGGCTTCCAGCCGGCGCAGCTGGAACGCCAGCGCTTCTGCCATTTCCGCCCCGCTCGGCTCCGGTTCGCCGGGCGGTGCCGGCAGCAGCAGGCGGGACTTCAGGAAGGCGAGCCAGGCCGCCATCACCAGATAATCGGCGGCGATCTCCAGATGCAGCCGGCGCGCCTGCTGGATGAAGGCGAGATACTGGTCGGCCAGCTTCAGGATGGAGATGCGGGCGAGATCGACCTTCTGGTCGCGCGCCAGGGTCAGCAGCAGGTCGATCGGTCCTTCGAAGCCCTCCAGGTCGAGAATCAGCTGCGCCGGCATCGCCACCGGCACATCCTCCTCGAAATCGTCGCGCGGGCCGGCCATGGTCAGATCACGCCGCTCAGGGACAGGATTCCATGCGCCAGATATTCGACCGGCGCCAGGATCAACCATTCGGTGATCGGGAAATTGATGCCGAACTGCGCCAGGCCGAAGGGAATCAGGAACAGCAGGCCAATCACCATCGCCAGCCCGGCGCGCTCAAGCCGGGCCAGCCTGATCGCCAGCTCGTAGGGCAGGATACCGACGGCAACGCGGCCACCATCGAGCGGCGGGATCGGCAGCATGTTGAAGACGGCCAGCACCAGATTCAGCCAGATCGCATTCTGCAGGTTTTCCGCTGTCCAATATGCCACAGTTTCCGGCAGGACAGGCACGAGATGCAGCATCAGCGCCGCCAGAAAGGCCAGAATGATGTTTGCCCCCGGCCCGGCGGCGGCCACGAACACCATGTCGCGGCGCGGATTGCCCAGCCGGCTGAAATTGACCGGCACCGGCTTCGCATAGCCGAACAGGAAGGGCGCGCGCAACAGCAGCAGCAGGCCCGGCAGCAGGATGGTGCCAACTGGATCGACATGCTTCAGCGGGTTGAAGGTGACACGGCCCAGCGACTTCGCGGTCGGGTCGCCCAGACGCCAGGCGACGTAACCGTGCGCCGCCTCATGGAAGGTAATGGCGATCAGCACCGGCAGCACCCACACCGAGGCGACGAGGAGAATTTGCCCCAGATACTCCAAGGGCGCGTCCATCATCGCGCCAGCAGCGCGTCCAGCCGCGCCAGCGCCTCCGACCTGTCGAAACCAGCCTGTTCGGGAGGAAGGCGCATGGCCCGTCCCAGCCGACGCGCGGCGGCCGGTGTCAGCGGCCGGATGGCACCGGCGACCTCCTCCATCTCGGCCATGTTGCCGCTGCAATGCAGGACAAGGTCGCAGCCGGCATCCAGGCAGGCTGTCGTGCGGTCGGCATAGCTGCCGCCCAGCGCCTTCATGCCGATATCATCGGACATGAGGCAGCCCTGATAGCCAATGGTCTTGCGGATGATCTGTTCAATCACAACAGGAGAAATGGTGGCCGGGCGCGCGCGGTCAATGGCGGTATAGACGACATGCGCGGTCATCGCGAAGGGCGCGTCCACCAGCGCCGAGAAGGCACCGAAATCGCTCTGCTCCATCTCCGCGACGGAAGACGCGACGACAGGCAGTTCCAGATGGCTGTCCACCGTGGCGCGGCCATGCCCCGGCACATGCTTGATGACCGGGCGCACGCCGCCGGCCAGCAGGCCGTTCGCGACCATCAGGCCGAGGGCCGCCACTGCCTCCAGCGTTTCGCCATAGGCGCGGTCGCCGATGATGCCGTGGGTTTCCGGGCGCAGGATATCCATGACCGGCGCGCAATCGACATTGATACCGTGGTCGGCCAGTTCCGCAGCGATGAGGCGGGCATTCAGATAGGCCCCTTCCATCGCCGCTTCCTCGTCGCGCCGGTAGAGATCGGCGAAGGCGCCGGCCGGCGGTGTCTGGCGCCAGTGCGGCGGCTTCATGCGCTGCACCCGCCCGCCTTCCTGGTCGATCAGGATCGGGATGTCGCCGCGCCCGAGGCAGTCGCGCAGATCGCCGGTCAGCCGCTTCAGCTGTTCCGGATCGCCGCAATTGCGCTGGAACAGGATGAAGCCTGCCGGATCACAGTCGCGGAAGAAGGCGCGCTCTGTGGCGCTCAGCTCAAGACCGGAAAGGCCGAAGAGTACGGCGCTGGATACGCTCATCGGGTTTTCACCGGGCCGATCAGGGGCGAACGACCAGGCAAGCCTGGTTCTTCGCCTTCAGCGCGGTGCAGGCACGCTCGGCCGCCGCTTCGTCCAGCGGGCCTGCCTGGATGCGGTGATAGACGCCCTTGCCGGCGCCGAGATCGACGCGCTGAACGGTCAGCGACAGCGCCCCCAGCTCTTCCTTGTAGCGGTTCTTCAGCCGGTTCCATTCCTGCTTCGCCGCTTCATCGCTGCGCACGGCGGCAAGCTGCACCTTGAAGCCGCCACCGCTGACCGCCGCGATGCTGGCCTGCGTCTGGGCCGGTGCCGGAGTCGGTTTCGGCTCAGCCTTGGGTTCCGGCTTGGGTTCAGCCACCGGCTGCGGTGCGGGCTGGGGAGCCGGCGCCCTGGCGGCTGGCGGTGTCTGGGCTGGCGCGTCCTGGGGCGGTTGCGGCGCGGGCGCGGCAGATGGCACCGGCGGTGTGCCCTGCGGAACGGTCTGAGGGGCAGGTTGGGGCGTTACGACGGGCCGTTCGGCCACGGTCTGCGACGGGAGTGGCTGTACCGGTTCGGCGGAAGGGGCCGCGGGTTCGGGTGCCGGCGGCGGCTGCAGCGGCTCGGGCGGCGGCGGCAGCAGCCGCTCCACGGTCTGCGGGGTCTGGCCTTCCGGCAGCAGCCGCTGGAAGACCTGCTTGTCCTGATGCGGCACCTGCAACCCGCCCGGCTGTTCCGGCTTCGCCTTGGTGGGCCCGTCCTCCGCTTTGATCACCGGCGCCACGGTGGAAACGCCGCTCTGCACCCCTTGCGTATAGGCGTACCAGACGATACCGCCGAAGGCGCCGAGCGCGAACAGCGCGATGAAGATCGGCAGGGCCCGGCTGCGCGGCTTGCCGCCGCCTCCCCCACCATCGCGCCCGCGGCGGCGGCGGAATTCATCCGGCTCCGGCGGCAGCGGCGGACGGTCCATCGGATCCTGATCGCGCTCGTAACTCATTACATTTCCTCCGCCGGTACGACGCCCATGACTTGCAGACCCGAGGCAATGGTCACTGCAACCGCCCGTACCAGCGCCATGCGCGCCAGTGTGACAGCCTCGTCCTCGGCGATGATGAACCGCAGTGACGCCTCGTCCCGGCCCTTATTCCACAACGCGTGGAACTCCGCCGCAAGCTCTTGCAGATAAAACGCGACGCGATGCGGCTCATGCGCCTCGGCGGCGCTCTCCACCAGGCGCGGCCAGCCCGCCAGCCGCTTCATCAGCGCCAGCTCCGCCGGATCGTCGAGCCGCGTGAGATCGGCTATGGCCAGCGATGCGTCGTCGAGAGCCTGCCCGGACAGCGCCTCGGCCGCATGGCGCAGCACCGAATGGGCGCGGGCATGGGCGTATTGCACATAGAAAACCGGGTTGTCGCGCGACTGTTCCGTCACTTTGGCGAAGTCGAATTCCAGCGTCTGGTCGTTGCGCCGTGTCAGCATGATGAAGCGAACGACATCCTTGCCGACCGCCTCGATGACGTCGCGCAGCGTGACGAAGGTGCCGGCCCGCTTCGACATGCGCACCGGCTTGCCATTGTCGAACATATGGACCAGCTGGCAGGTCTTCACGTCGAGAGCGCCCTTGCCGCCGGTGACCGCCTTTACCGCCGCCTGCATGCGCTTGATGTAGCCGCCATGATCGGCGCCCCAGATATCGATCATGGTGGCGAAGCCGCGCTCGAACTTGTCCAGGTGATAGGCGATATCGTTGGCGAAATAGGTCCAGCTGCCGTCCGATTTCTTCAGCGGACGGTCCACATCGTCGCCGAAAGCCGTGGCGCGGAACAGCGTCTGCGGCCGCGGCTCCCAATCCTCGGGCGTCTTGCCCTTGGGCGGCTCCAGCACGCCGGTATAGACGTGTCCGGCCTCGGTCAGGGTCGCCAGAACCGCCTCCACCTTGCCGGCCTCGACCAGCTTGCGTTCCGACGAGAACACTGTCTGTTCGACACCCAGCGCCTTCAGGTCGGTGCGGATTTCCTCCATCAGGGAGTCGATGGCGAAATTGCGGATCGGCTCCAGCCATTCCGCCTCGTCCCTGCCCTTCCATTTGCCGCCATCACGGTCGGCCAGCGCCTTGCCGACATCCTTCAGATACTCGCCCGGATAGAAGCCTTCCGGGATATCGGCCGGTCCCTCGCCCAGCGCCTCGAGATAGCGCAGGTAGGTCGAGCGCGCGAGCGTGGCAACCTGATTGCCGGCATCGTTGATGTAATATTCCTTGCAGACGGCGTAGCCTGCCTTCTGCAACAGATTGGCTAGCGCATCGCCAACCACCGCGCCGCGCGCATGGCCGGCGGTCAGTGGCCCGGTCGGGTTGGCCGAGACATACTCGACATTGACCTGCTTGCCCTGGCCCAGCGTCGAATCGCCGAAATTGGTGCCATGACGCAGGATGCCCGCGACCTGCGCGCGCCAGATCGTGTCGTCCAGCCGCATGTTCAGGAAACCCGGACCATCGACCGAGGTTTCAGTGACGAAATCCAGGGCATCGAGGCGGACGCGCAGCTTTTCCGCCAGATCTCGCGGCTTCATTCCGGCCGGTTTGGACAGCACCATGGCGGCGTTGGTTGCGGCATCGCCATGTGCGGAATCGCGCGGGGGTTCCACCGTCACGCGGTCCAGCGCCAGGCCGGACGGCAGCTCGCCCGCCGCCATCATCGCTTCCAGCGCTACGTAAATACGGGATTTCAGGTTGTTGAAAATATTCATTATGTTCTGTCTTTTATATCGAACAGCCGGTCATATTCGCGTAACGCGAAACGGTCGGTCATTCCGGCGATGTAATCCGCCACGACGCGCGCCGTGCGGGGAGTCTGGGGGGCGTCCGTTTGGACCCGCCATTCCGTCGGCAGGCATTGCGGTTCCCGGAACAGCAGATCGAACAGGTCATGCACGACGCGGCGCGCCTTGGAGGTCATGCGGTTGACCAGATAGTGGCGGTACATGCGCTCAAACAGGAAGGCGCGCAAGGCCTTGTGATGTGTCATCATCCGTTCGGAGAAGGCAGCGGTCGGCGCGCCGGCCCCGCGGATATGCTGCGCCGATTTCGGCTGCTGGCGGGCCAGCCGCTCGCGCGTCTCGGTCAACAGGTCGGTCACCATGGCGTTGATCACCCGGCGCACCAACTCGTGGATCAGACGGGACCGGTCAAGGTTCGGGTGGCTTTTGCGCAGCCCCTGAAGGATCGGGCCGACCAGCGGCATTTCGATAATATCCTCGATATCGAACAGTCCGGCGCGCAAGCCATCGTCGAGATCGTGGTTCTGATAGGCGATATCGTCGGACAGCGAGGCGATCTGCGCTTCCAGCGAGGCAAAGCTGTCCAGCTCCAGATCGAATTTGGCGCTGAAATTCAGGATACCCGGCTGCGGTTTGCGGGTCGCCAGCGGCCCGGTCACCGGGCCATTGTGCTTTACCGTGCCTTCCAGCGTCTCCCAGGTCAGGTTCAGCCCGTCGAAATCGGCGTAGCGATGTTCCAGTTCGGTCAGCACGCGCAGGGTCTGGACATTATGGTCGAAGCCGCCATAGGGCTGCATCGCCTCGTCCAGCGCCTCCTCCCCGGCATGGCCGAAGCAGGTGTGGCCGAAATCATGCGCCAGTGCCAGCGCCTCGGCCAGATCCTCGTTCAGCCCCAGCGCCCGGCCGATGGAGCGGGCGATCTGCGCCACTTCCAGACTGTGTGTCAGGCGCGTGCGGTAATGATCGCCCTCATGATAGACGAAGACCTGGGTCTTGTGCTTCAGCCGGCGAAAAGCGGCGGAATGGAGAATGCGGTCGCGGTCGCGCTGAAAGCAGCTCCGCTCGGGGTGTTCGGGCTCCGGATGGAGCCGTCCCCGGGAACTGTCCGGATCGCAGGCATAAGGCGCAAGACTGGCGAGGCTCGACATGCTGGCGAACCTACAGGCGCGGTGCGGCGGACGCAACGGGCTGTGAATTCTCCGCAATTGAAAATCGCGCGAAATTCCCTAGATTTAGAGCAGGTTATTTATCGCCGTTGCGGCCCGCCCATGCGGAAGGATCGGATCATGTCGGAAACCACTGTCCTCGAACGTCCCCACAGCGTCGGTCTGAGTGCCAGCGCGGCGCGGCAGGTTGCCAAGCTGCGCGCGCAGGAACCGGGTGGCGCGGATTTGATGCTGCGGCTGTCGGTCACTGGCGGCGGCTGCTCCGGCTTTCAGTATAATTTCTCCTTCGATGATGAGGTGCGCAGCGACGATGCCGTCTTCGAGCGCGACGGCGTGAAGCTGGTGGTCGATGAGATGTCGCTGGAACTGCTGTCCGGTTCCGAGGTCGATTATGTGGAGGAGCTGATCGGCGCCTCCTTCCAGGTGAAGAACCCGAATGCGGCCTCTTCCTGCGGCTGCGGTACCTCTTTCGCGATCTAGAAAACCGGGGTCGCGCCCGTTAGACTCCCCCGCTACACTTCTGGGCCCGCCTTCGCGGGCCCTTTCGTTTGGCGATTATATATTTCCCACACCCATGCCGTTTAGCATACTCTGATGCAGGCAGCATGGGAGGGGACAATGAGCACCAACGCGATATGCCAAGCCATTAAAGATCAGCATGTCATTTCCTTTCGCTATGAGGGGCGCGTTCGCACCGTAGAGCCGCATTTGCTAGGCTACGATGACAGCGGCGACTTAACCCTAAGCGCATGGCAACTGTCTGGAGGCAGTGGCGTAGGCTGGCGTGACTTTCACGTAGCCAAATCAAGCGAACTGCAAATAACGACAGCGCGTTTTCAAGGCGCACGGCATGGGTATAACCCCAATGACCGGACGATAGACCGAATAGTGTGTCGCCTGTGATCCTGCCGCAGTCGCAGGCACGAGGGTAGCGCGCCGGCCCGCTGTGCAGCGCGCAGTCAGAGTAGTGATCTGATGGCATGTTGCGCCTTACGCTTGAATTGACTCTCGGTTGTATTCGAGTCAAATTTTCCCGTTATTGCCAAATGGGAGGGTGGGATGGCAAACAATCTGCACATATCGTACGACCTTCATTCACCTGGACAAAATTACGATGATGTCACTGACGCCATAAAATCTCTTGGCAAATGGGCAAAAATTCATGAATCGTTTTGGTATGTGAAGTCAAAGAAATCGGCATCTGAGGCTTGTGATATAGTTTGGGCCGCATGTGATGAAAACGATACTGTATATGTGGTTGATGCCACTAATAACAACGCAGCGTGGCAAAACTTACCAGACAATGTTTCTAATTTTATTATGGAGAAATGGCACCAATGAATCCAGATACGCCCTTTGGCCGTGCCTTATAGTGACCGTACGGAAGACCATCGATACGAATAGATATACGGAGTGCTTTTGCTACAAAATGAACTACCATTTTTCGCATTCTATTTCTCCTAAATGAAGAAGCCCGGCTCACTGGCCGGGCTTCTTGGGTTTATCGTCCTTCGGCGGCTGCGCCTTGGCGATCCGTTTCAGTTTCGCCTCAAAGGCTTCCGCTGATTCGTCGCACCCGCTTTCGCGAGCGGCCTTTTTGAATCTCTCATATTGATCGGCGATGGAGTTCTTGGGCGTCGCATTCATCGCAGATTAACTTTCTCTAATCGGGCATTTGACCGAAGCCGGTATAGATAAGGAGGCTTCTCGCTTTTTATGATTTCCATCATTTTCGGGTAGCCACGAACGAACAGGCAAACCTTGTCCCACGTTGGCATTTGCGCTCCCCAGATAGCAAACCCCGCAACTTTATGCTGCTTGATTGCTAGCGCCTCGACTTCTAGATGCTGAAACTTACTGTCATGGGTGAAGGCCACCCAACCGCGCTCTCCACAGATTTTCAACCACGCATCATCGGTCATATCTTGTGGGAATCGGTTCCTCTTATTGTGCTGATGCTCCACAGAAAATGGCGGATTAGCGCGCTCCAGAAATTCTGGAAGCCGCTTCCCAAAACAACGATCAAAATAGAACGTTAGTTTAGCCACTTCCACATGCCGTTTTCTATGCCTTCAAACTTCAGCGCATAAGCAACTTGAGAGTTGTCTATGCCGAAATCATCAGCGATTTCTTCAACGGTCTCCCCCGCAGACCACCGTCCCTTTATCACCCACGTAGGGGTGCCTCCTACACTAGGCGCGCCAAATGCTACTCTCGGGTCTATGACTATTGGTGACGATGGGCCATCGATGTGCCACTTAACCACTATGCCGCGACGTTCGTATTCAAATTCTTCTAAGCGGCCTAGAATATGTTCCCACGCCAGCTGCCCAGATTGATCAGGGCGCAGCACCTTTCCGTTACCACGTTCCCCGATTATCTGCTGATAATCCATAACCAGGCGATGCCCATCCGCCTTAAATCGATGCTCTGCAAAGGGAAACTCCGATTTTAGTTCCTTGCTAATGTAGTCGCGGGCGTTTCGAATCGAATTCAATCGTATGCCGGCTCTTCGAAAGGCTGCGACTACAGCTACCTCGATTAATTGCATGTAGCTTAGGGCGGCTCGCTTTTCGCGGACGGACAGCGTTTGGCGCGCCCCAACCTTGTGCCAATCCGCAACGGTTTTCGCGGAAATCTTGGCGTACTTTGCAGCCTCTCCAACTTGGTAGTTGGGGACAAATAGCCGCCTTTGCCAAGGCTCCAACTTTCGCGCTGACTGTGCCGCCATCAGCCGCCTCGCTTAGATACAAGGTGTTTGGTATTTGAGCCGCTTTCCTACCACACCTTCAAGAACTTTAAGCACGCGCGATTGATCCCCGACACCGTTGGCCTCCCGATAATTGTACCGGAAGTCGAACTCCGCCAGATAGCGATGCAGGTGCTTTTTGGCACAGTGCTGATACACGCCCTTCATGCCGCGCTTGAAGATGCTGAAATAGCCCTCAATCGTGTTCGTATGGACTTCACCAACTACATATTCTTCGCGGCCATGACGGACGACGCCATGAGCGGCGAACTCCTTGCCGATGCGCAGATAGTGACCGGCTTCATCGGTAGCTAGGCGAGCCTCGCGCGCCATGTTCTCACGCAGGATCGGCGCGATGGTGGCGGGCTTGAGATCATCCACCACCATGCTACGTGCCCGACCGGACTCGCGATCAACCAGCGTGAGAACCTTCATCTTGTGGTGATAGGCGCGCTTCTTGGGCTTGCCCGGCTCGCGACCGATGAAAGTTTCATCAACCTCAACCACGCCACCTTCGCCGCCCATCGGCTCCATACCCATCGTGCGCATGGCCTCGCGGATACGGTGCGCCATGAACCAAGCCGTCTTGTAGGTGACTTCCAGCGTACGATGAAGCTGATGAGCGCTAATGCCCTTCTTGCTGGAGGCCATCAGAAAGACAGCCTGGAACCACTTGTGCAGCGGGACGTGGCTGGACTCGAACACGGTGCCGACCTTCACGGTAAACTGCTTACGGCACGCACCGCACTTCTTGAGGCCAATCCGGGTGGTCTTGCCCTTGATCTCGTATGCCTTCCCAACCGTGCCGCAATGCGGGCATACAATGCCATCAGCCCAGAGGATTTCCTCTAGCTTCGCAAACGCGGCGGCTTCGTCATGAAAGTAGGGCTGGGAAAGCACGGACATGGCTCAATCTCCTTATGAGCCTTATCTTATCAAATCCGATGGGTTTGTAAAGTATACAATCGCCTTTCGTTTTGGAGCAAAGCCCCCGTGAAAATCGCCACCTGGAACGTGAATTCGATCAAGGCTCGCCTGCCCAATGTGCTGGAATGGCTGAAGGAAGCCGATCCGGACGTGGCACTGCTGCAGGAGATCAAATGCCAGGCCGTGGACTTCCCGGCGATGGAGTTCCAGTCGATGGGCTATCAGGTGCATGCCGTCGGCCAGAAGAGCTATAACGGCGTTGCGCTGCTGTCGAAACAGCCGGCCAGCGATGTGATCGAAGGGCTGCCCGGCGATGTGTCGGACGAGCAGGCGCGCTATGTCGAGGCCACCGTTGGTGGCGTCCGTGTCGCCTCGATCTACCTGCCGAACGGCAATCCTGTCGATAGCGAGAAATATCCCTACAAGCTCGGCTGGATGAAGCGCCTGAAGGCGCATGCCGCATTGCTGCTGGCCAGCGAACAGCCGGTCGTGCTGGCCGGCGACTATAATGTGATCCCGGAACCGCGCGATTGCTACGACCCGGTGGCCTGGGCCGGGGATGCGCTGTTCCTGCCTGAAACCCGCCGGCATTTCCGGGAAATCGTCAATCTGGGATATACCGACGCTTTCCGGGCGATCAATCCGCAGCGCGTCGCCTACAGCTTCTGGGACTATCAGGCCGGGCGCTGGCCGCGCGACGAAGGAATCCGCATCGACCATCTGCTGCTCTCCCCGCAGGCCGCCGACCGGCTCCGTGATGCAGGCATCGACAAGCATGTGCGCGGCCGCGAGAAGGCGTCCGACCACACCCCGGTCTGGTGTGTTCTGGACTCCTGAGGCTTTTGCGGGTAGTCTGAAATATAGGTGGCTAGAAGGCTGCCCCACAGGATTACCGAAAGGAAGCCAAAATGGCGATTGGTCCCGTTGACACCACCGGCCTTGCCGTGATCGGCATGCGCAGCGAAAAGCAGCAGGCTCAGGTTGCGGCCCAGGCAGTCACCCAGGCGCTGGAAGCCACCAAGCAGATCGCGCAGCAGGCCGCTTCTTCTTCTTCCGGCAGTTCCTCGGTCGATATCTCGGTCTAGCCTCAAGACCTCACAGTCTCTACCGGAAGCGGCGGACCGGATGGTTGCGCCGCTTTTTTGGCTGCGATATGTTCCTGTTATGTTCGATGTCAGGAGAGGGATATGAGCGAAACGCGCTATGAAGGCGGATGCCTGTGCGGCGCCGTCCGCTATGAGGCAACCGGCCCGGTCCGGGTCTCCGGATGGTGCCATTGCCGGCTGTGCCAGCGCTCTGTCGGTGCGCCCGCCGTGCCCTGGGGCAGTTTCTTCCTGAAGAATTTCCGTTGGACCAAGGGCACACCCGCCCTGCACCACTCCACCCCGCAGGCGGAGCGCAGCTTCTGCCCACATTGCGGCACCTCGCTGACCTTCCGCTATCTCGGCAGTGACCCGGCGGAGATGGATGTCACGCTGGCCAGTCTGGACGATCCCGAAGCGCTGCACCCGCAATGGCATATCTGGACCATGTCGAGTCCAGGCTGGGTGCATTTCGATGACGGGCGGAAGCAGTATCAGGATAATGGGCCGGATCGTATGAAGGACCCGGAGCTGCCCTCGCCACTGGGGCCGCGCTGACGAGAACCCTGAGGGAAAGACGAGGAACATGTTCCCTGCGCACGCGTTCGGTAAGGATGGTTTCCAGAACGATCGCAGAAGGTAATCAGGATAGCAGCACGCCAACCTCGGTGGTTGATCTGCTGGCGAGGCTGGAACGGTTGGCCAGGTCAGGCGAGGACATGTCGCTGGACAGCGTCATGAAGATCGCCGGTCATCGCTTCACTGGACCGCTGCTTCTGATTCCGGGTCTGATTATATTTTCTCCCCTGAGTGGTATTCCGCTGCTGCCCACTTTCCTGGGGGTGACGGTTTCCCTGATTTGTGTGCAGATGATCCTCGGACGCCGCCATCTCTGGTTTCCCGCGGGCATGCAGTCAGCTTCGCTTGATGCGAGCCGCGTCCTCCGGCTGGTCCGGTTCCTGAAGAAACCGGCCCACTATCTCGACCGGGCAACCGGCCAGCGCCTCACCTGGATGACGCATGGCCTTGCGACGCGATTTTCCGCCGCAATCTGCCTGTTGGCGGCGCTCAGCATGCCGTTTCTCGAAATCATACCATTCGCATCGACACTCGCCGGAGCGGTGATTGCTTTATTTGGTCTGTCGCTGACCACCCGGGACGGCTTGCTGATGCTGTTCGCCCTGATCTTCTTCGGCGGCCTCACGGCCCTGGGCGGAAACCTCCTGCTTGCAGACTGACCAATCGGTGGGAACCCGAAGCCGCCCTTATCGGTTGCACCGAACAGACAGGCAGTAGAGGAGGCAGGATCATGCCCGCAAAATCGAAAGCCCAGCAGAAAGCCGCCGGCGCGGCACTGGCGGCCAAACGCGGCGAGGCCCGGAAGAGCGACCTTCAGGGCGCATCGAAAGAGATGTACGAGTCGATGACCGAGGCCGAGCTGGAAGAGCTGGCCTCGACCAGCCGAAAGGGCAAGCCGGAGCGTGTCGGCGACAAGTAGGCTCCGGCCCTCTTACCCCTCGAACACCGGCCCCAGCGGGCGCAGCTTGATGCCCTTGCGCAGCCGGGTCCAGGGCAGCAGCGCCGGATCGGCCACCATCGGGCCGGGCGCGGTGCAGACCAGCACCTCTTGGGCGATCGGCTGGAAATCGGCGCGGAAATGCACCGAGCTCTTGTTCACCAGTATGCCTTTGCGGGTCGGCTCGATGCCGACATGGCGGTACATTTCCTGATCCGCCATCTGCGCTTTCTTGCAGGCGACGACGATCTCTACATCGCGAATCTTCAGGCAGGCCATCGGCCCCAGATTCATCCTGGCGCCTTTGTAGAACGGACCGGTCCCCGTAAACACGCCGGTGTTCAGCTTCACCACCTTGAAGGTCGCGTGGAACGGCTTGTCGCCCGGAATGTTCGACTTGCCGCCCAGCGCCACGGTGATCTCCGCCCCCTCGCCGGCGCTGTGGGCGATGCGCGCCACCTCCTCATCGACCATGATGCCGATGGCGGCGTTCGGCGCGTCATTCTCGACCAGCGCGCGCAGCATGCCGGTGGTGTTGGAATCACCACCCGCCCCCGGATTGTCTTGGGTGTCGGCAATGACCACCGGCTTGTTGGCGGAGCGCGCGATCTTCATCGCGTACTTCACGCCCTCGTCCGGCTCGTACAGCTTGCCGGCGAATTTCGCCTCATTGCGCAGGATTTCCTCCTCCAGCGCCTTTGCCGCCTTGTCGGCCTTCACCTGATCGGTGGCATAGACCATAAGCGACGGGCCGCAATGATGGATGTCGGCCGCCGGGAAGCCGGGCGTGAAGGAAACCCGCGCGACATCGCCCTTCTCCAGCTCCTCCGTCATCTCGTAGATCGACTTGGTCGGCTCCATCAGCGTGCATTGGAAATTCAGCGGGATCAGGAAGGGAATCTGCCGGAACGCCTTGTTCACCGCGCCGGAGCCGCGCAGCAGATTGTCCAGATGGATCGCCGTGCGTCGGCCGGTATCGGCCATATCGACATGCGGGTAGGTGCGGTAGGCGACCAGCGCTTCGGCGTATTTGATCATCTCCGGCGTGGTGTTGGAATGCAGGTCGAGGCTGGCCATCACCGGCACCTTCGGCCCGACGAGCTCCCGCACCCGGCGCAGCAATTCGCCTTCGCCATCCTCCAGATGCTCGGTCACCATGGCGCCGTGCAGGCAGAGATAGACCGCCTCGAACGGCCCCTTGTCGCGGATGCCGTCCACGATCATGCCGGCGATGCGCTCATAGGCGTCCTCGGTCACATGCGCGGACGGGCTGGCGGCGCCCCAGGCGGTCGGCACCAGCTCATGGCCGCGTTCCTGCGCTTCCTCGATGAAGCCTGCGATCGACAGGTTGATGCCCTTCACCGCGTCGAACAGATCGCCACCGGAGACCAGCGCCGGCCAGCTGCCGCCGCGCGCGAAATCCTCGAATGTCGCCTTGGAGGGGGCGAAGGTGTTGGTCTCGTGCTGGAAGCCGCCGATCGCGATACGCGCCATGGGAAATTGTCTCCACTGCTTACAGATATTGGGTGCAGCGAAGGATGCCCGCCCCGGCCGGGCCGGGCAAGGGCGCAATCGTCAGGAAAGTGGGATTCAGGCTGACAGGTTAAAGCCGCTATTGCCCATCAGCCGTTCCAGCAGCGGCTTCAGCGCACCGGTATCGCCCTTCCGGAAGCGGTTCAGCGCGTCCTGGGTCTCGCGCAACTGGTCCATCGCCTTCTGCAGCCGCTCATCGCCGTTGGAAGCACCGCCCAGCGTGCTGTCGTTGCGCACATAGCGTGCCTGCTCGAAGCCGGCGGACAATTCCTTCTTGGTCAGCGGCACGGCCGCGCCGGCCACATCCATGACCCTGCTGTCCTCGGCCGAGACCTTGCCGTCGCGCGACAATCCGGCCTCGATGCCGATGCCCAGGATCGAGGCCAGCGAGCTGCCGCCCGCACTGTACTGTGTGGACACCTGCGCCAGACGGATGTCGAACCCGTCGACGCTGCTGTCGCTGGCGGCCTTGTCGATCAGGCCGGACAGGCTGGAGAGCGTCTTGTCGATGGCGGCATTCGCCTCCGACTCTTTCTTGTAGAACACGTTGAAGAATTGCGAGAGCTGCTCGCGCAGCTGGCCGCGTATCGCATCCGGGTCGCGATTCTCGATGATGAAGCCCAGCATCTGCGGCTTGGCGCCGGTGGTGGAGCGTACGACATACATGCCGGGCGCGGCTTCTCCTGCGGGCTGTGCGGACGCAACATTAGGCCGGCTGCCCGAGGAAGCCGTCTGGGGATTATAGGAGTATGTCGCTACCGGGTTGATCGCCATGGTATTTTACCGCCGCGTTCGGGCACCTCTTCTCGATGCCGCTAAATACTAATATAGGCCAAACGAGACGGGACCGCCAGCGTTTCCCGCTGACGGTCCCGTCTCAGGCCGAACGCTGTTACTGGTCGGCGTAGCAATGCACCTCGGCGGCACCGCCCGGATGGGTGACGGCACCCTTCTCGGCATCGCCGACGGTCTGGGCATATTTCCAGATCGCACCGGACTGATACTCGTGGCTGCGCGGCTTCCATTCCTTGCGGCGCGCTTCCAGTTCGGCGTCGGACAGTTCCACGTCCAGCGTGCCCTTCTCGGCGTCGATGACGATGATATCGCCGTCCTTCAGCAGGCCGATCGGTCCGCCGACCGCCGCCTCCGGCCCGACATGGCCGATGCAGAAGCCGCGCGTGGCGCCGGAGAAGCGACCATCGGTGATCAGCGCCACCTTGTCGCCCATGCCCTGGCCGTAGATCGCCGCCGTGGTCGCCAGCATCTCGCGCATGCCGGGACCGCCACGCGGCCCCTCATAGCGGATGACCAGCACCTCGCCTTCCTTGTACTGGCTCTTCTTCACCGCCTCGAAGGCCTGTTCCTCGGTATCGAAGCAGCGCGCCACGCCCTTGAACTGCAGCTTGTGCATGCCGGCCACCTTCACGATGGCGCCCTGGGGGGCCAGATTGCCGCGCAGGCCGACGACACCGCCGGTGGGCGTGATCGGATCGCTGGTCGGACGGACGATATCCTGATCGGTCGGCAGGGTGACGCCTTCCAGATTCTCCGCGATGGTCTTGCCGGTGACGGTGATGCAGTCGCCATGGATGTAGCCGCCATCGTAAAGTGCGCGCAGCAGCACCTGCACGCCGCCGATCTCGAACAGATCCTTGGCGACATAGCGTCCGCCCGGCTTCAGATCGCCGATATAGGGCGTGCGCTTGAAGATCTCGGCGACGTCATGGATGGTGAATTCGATGCCCGCCTCATGCGCCATGGCCGGCAGATGCAGCGCCGCATTGGTCGAGCCACCGGCAGCCGCGACCACCGTGGCCGCATTCTCCAGCGCCTTGCGGGTGACAATGTCGCGCGGCCGCAGATTGCGCTTGATCAGCTCCATCACCGCCACGCCAGACGCCTCGGCATAGGCATCGCGGGTCTCGTAGGGCGCCGGCGCACCGGCCGAGCCGGGCAGCGCCAGGCCGATGGCCTCCGACACGCAAGCCATGGTATTGGCCGTGAACATGCCACCGCAGGAGCCGGCCGACGGGCAGGCCACGCACTCCAGCTCGTGCAGATCCTCGTCCGACATGCTGCCGGCGGCGTGCGCGCCCACAGCCTCGAACACGTCCTGCACGGTCACGTCCTTGCCTTTGAAGCGGCCGGGCAGGATGGAACCGCCATACATGAAGACCGATGGCACGTTCAGGCGCAGCATCGCCATCATCATGCCGGGCAGCGACTTGTCGCAGCCGGCCAGGCCGACCAGCGCATCGTAGCAATGGCCGCGCATCGTCAGTTCGACCGAATCGGCAATCACCTCGCGGCTGACCAGCGAGGATTTCATGCCGGCATGGCCCATGGCGATGCCATCGGTGACGGTGATGGTGGTGAATTCGCGCGGTGTGCCGCCAGCGGCCTTTACGCCGCGCTTGGTGGCCTGCGCCTGGCGGGCCAGCGCGATATTGCAGGGGGCGGCCTCGTTCCAGGTGGTCGCCACGCCGATGAAGGGCTGGGCAATCTCCTCCTCGGTCATGCCCATCGCGTAATAGTAGCTGCGATGCGGGGCGGAGCTGGGGCCAACCGACACATGGCGGCTGGGCAGCTTGGATTTGTCGAACTGGGTGGTCATATCTTCCCCCTTGGCGTGCGGCTTTATGTGATCCGTGGCTTGGTCGTCTCGATTGCGGCGCAGAATAGTCGGCACCGAACAGGATTGCCTAGAGGCTTTTGCCCGCTTAGATAGGTGCCCTCCATTCCCTGCAAGGCAGCGCCCCCGCCATGAGCTTCCCCGTACTCGGTTTCGACGACGCCTGGTCCTCCTACCGGCGCTGGGAGCACCGCCTGCCCGCCAAGCCCGTGCCCGTCGAGCCGCAGCGCATCGCCGGCATCGCCGAGGTGCTGGATCAGGTCGATATCGTGGTGCTGGACGCCTATGGTGTGCTCAATCTGGGCAGCAGCGTCATTCCGCAGGGTCTGGCAGCGGTGAAGGCGATTCGCGCCGCCGGCAAGCATCTGTGCGTTATCACCAATGACGGCTCGCAAGGGACCGCCGCCATTGCGGCGAAGCATCGCGGCCGGGGCTATGATTTCCGCGATGACGAGGTGATCGCCGGCGCGTCGCTGGTCGGAGAGGCCGTGGCTTCCTTCCCCGAGGTCCGGAACTGGGGGATCATCGCACAGGATCCGCGTCCGGAGACCGCGATTACCGGGGGCATGGTGACGCTGGACCTCGACCGGGCAGCCTATGAGTCGGTGGATGGCATCGTCTTCATGGCAACGGAAATCTGGGACGAGGATCGTCAGGCGCTCCTCAGCGACGCGCTGACCGTCCGCCCCCGCCCCTTCATCGTCGCCAATCCGGATGTGGTCGCCCCGCATGTCGGCGGCTTCTCGGCCGAGCCGGGCTATTTCGCCCACCGCATCGCCGACAGGTCTGGAATATCGCCTACCTTCCTCGGCAAGCCCTTCGGTGGCGTCTATCGGCTGGTGCGCGAACGCTTTCCGGAAGTCGATCCAAGCCGCATTCTCGCCGTCGGCGACACGCCGCATACCGATGTGATCGGCGCAAGGGCGCATGGCATGCGGGCCCTGCTGGTCGAGAGCGGCTTCCTCGCCGGGCGTGACAGCCTGGCGTTCAGCCGTGAGTGCGGCATCCTGCCGGACTTCATCGCTCCTACTATCTGATCGGCTCTATCTGATTGGCAGGCCGGCTGTCGCCGGCGGCGGTACCGGTTTCAGCATTGCCGTCAGCGGCACCAGCACGAAACCGCGCGCCTGGACGTCCTCGATCCAGAGTTCCAGCATATCGAGTGTGGCATCGCGCGGATGGCCGATGGCAATGGCCTGGCCGTATTTGCTGGCCTGCTGCTCGGTCTCCGATAGCTGCTTCGCCACCGCGTCATGATTGTCGGTATTGTCGAGGAACACATCACGCTGCAGCGCCGGCATGCCCAGATCCCGCGCCATCCGGAAGCCGACCGTGTTCGGCGCAGTGCGCGAATCGAGGAACAGCAGCCCGCGCCGGTTCAGCTCTTCCAGCACCGGGCGCATTGTGGCGGCATCGCTGGTGAAGCGGCTGCCCATATGGTTGTTCACCCCGACGAACCCATCGAACTGGCTGAGATTCCAGGCCAGACGCTCTGCCAGAACCTCCGGCGTCAGACCGGAAAGCATGGCATTTGGGCCGGGGTCAATCGTTTCCGAGGACGGTTCCATCGGCAGATGGACGAGGATTTCATGGCCGGCGGTATGTGCCTTGCGCACCTGTTCCGCCACGCCATGGGCGTAGGGCAGATAGGCGAAGGTTACCGGTGCCTTGAGTGTCAGCGCACGCTGCGAGCGCTTGCGGTCGATCCCCATATCGTCGATGACGATGGCGATCCTCGGCTTGTTGCCGCTGTCTATGGCCGGCAGGGCATTGCGCCGCCAGGGCGGATCGGACTCGGAAGGCACTGGGGCGGCTTCCTGGGGCGGCAGGCTGGCCAGCTGCGGTTCAGGCTGTAATTGCACAGGCGGCTGCGTGGCTTCCGGCGCGGCGGGCGCCGGTTCGGGTGCAGGTTGGGGGGCCGGCTTCTGCGGCAGGGCGATGCCCGGCGAAGGTGCGGCAGGCCGTGCAGCAAGGTCAGGCGCGGCAGCCGGCCTCTCCACGGCGACATCCTGCCGGCCGATGAGCGCATCGCCATAATACAGGCCAAGCCCGCCGCCGATCAGCAGCGCGGCGATGGCCAGCGCGACGGAGAGGCCGAATCCGTTGCCGCCGGAACGCTTCTTCGTCTTGGGCTTTCGGGAGGCCGGCTTACGCGCCATGCGAGGACTTACCCATGAAACGGACGAGATCTGGGAAACCGCCCTCAGGCTGGCGGCCACCGAGCGCGACTATATCCTGTAGCGCGCTGAATATTAACCGCAAAATACGGCGAAATTGGCGCAGCTTACCCCGCCACCGCTTATCCGTTCCGGGCCAGATCCTCGATGATCGGGCAGTCTGGACGGTCATCGCCATGGCAGCGATGGGTCAGGTCGATCAGCGTATCGCGCATGGATTGCAGTTCGACCAGCTTGCGGTCGATCTCCTCGACATGGCGCAAGGCCACTGCCTTGACGTCTGAGCTTGAGCGTTCCCGGTCGCTCCACAGCAACAGCAGATTGCCGACATCCTTCACCGAAAAGCCGAGGGAACGGGCGCGTTGGATGAATTTCAGTACCCGCAGATCGGTCTCGCCATAGACGCGGTAGCCGCCCTCGCTGCGCGGCGCCGGTTTCAGCAGGCCGATGCTCTCGTAATAGCGGATGGTCTTGGCCGGTACGCCGGAGGCCGATGCTGCCTGTCCAATATTCATGACGCTAATCCTTTCGCGAACCGGCGCGCGGTTTCCAGCGCCGCAGCAACAAGGCGTTCGACACCACGCTGACGCTGGAGGCCGCCATCGCCGCGCCGGCAATCAGCGGGCTGAGATAGCCCAGCGCCGCCAGCGGGATGCCGATGATGTTGTAGATGAAGGCCCAGAACAGATTCTGCCAGATCTTGGCGACTGTCGCCCGCGAGACGGAAATCGCGTCCAGCACCAGCAGCGGGTCCGGCCGCATCAGCGTGACGGATGCCGCCTCCATAGCGACGTCGGTCCCGCTGCCCATGGCAATGCCAACATCCGCCTGTGCCAGCGCAGGCGCATCATTCACCCCGTCGCCGACCATGGCGACGATGCCGCCCTTCTCCTGCAAGCCGGAAATCGCATCCGCCTTGCCGTCCGGCAATATCTCGGCCAGCACGGTGGAAATCCCCAGCCGGCTTGCGACCGATTCCGCGGCGCGGCGGTTATCGCCGGTCAGCAGCGCCGTCTCAATGTCCTTTTCGCCAAGCAGCCGGATCGCCTCTGCGGCGCTGCCGCGCAACCGGTCGCCGATGGCGATGGCGCCAAGCAGACGGCCATCCGCAGCCACCCAGACCACACTGTTGCCCTCGCCTTCCCGCTTTGCGGCCTGTTCCTCCAGGGCCGA
This sequence comes from Oceanibaculum nanhaiense, assembly GCF_002148795.1. Classification (NCBI taxonomy): domain Bacteria; kingdom Pseudomonadati; phylum Pseudomonadota; class Alphaproteobacteria; order Rhodospirillales; family Oceanibaculaceae; genus Oceanibaculum; species Oceanibaculum nanhaiense. The sequence goes on from NZ_MPOB01000011.1 coordinate 57,402, forward strand.
AGTCGCGATTTCCTTCTCCTGCATCAGGCGCGGACTGCCGATCAGTACAGCCCGGCCTTCCACCGTCGCCATCACCCCCCTGCCCGGCAGCGAGTCGAAATCCTGAGCCTTGGGTATGCCCCCCCCCCGCTCTTCGGCGGCGGCCAGCACCGCCTTCGCCAGCGGATGCTCGCTGCCCTGCTGCACACTGGCGGCAAGGGAGAGCAACTCCTCGTCGGCGACGCCCTCTGCCGGCAGCAGCGCCGTGACGCGGGGCCGCCCCTCGGTCAGCGTGCCGGTCTTGTCGAACACCACGGTGCGGATGCCGTGTGCGCGTTCCAGCGCTTCGGCGTCCTTGATCAGAATGCCGGCCTTTGCGGCGACGCCGGTGCCGGCCATGATCGCGGTCGGCGTGGCGAGGCCCAGCGCGCAGGGGCAGGCGATGACCAGCACGGCGACAGCGTTCAGGATCGCGGTCTCACTGCCGGCGCCCGCCGCCAGCCAGCCAAGGAAGGTCACCAGCGCGATGGCCAGTACGATCGGCACGAAGATGCCGCTGACCTTGTCCACCAGCCGCTGCACCGGCGCCTTGGAGGCCTGTGCCCCCTGCACCCTTTCGATAATGCGGGCCAGCAGGCTGTCCCCGCCGACCGCCGTCACCGCGATCTCGACCAGGCCGGAACCGTTCACCGAGCCGCCGATGACGTTATCCTCCGCCTGCTTTTCGACCGGCAGGCTCTCGCCGGTCAGCAGCGATTCGTCGAACTGGCTGCGGCCTTCCACTATCCTGCCGTCGGCCGGCACCCGTTCGCCCGGCTTCACGATAAGAATATCGCCTTCCATCAGGGCGGCGACGGGCAGGGTCTCGATTGTATCGCCGCGCTTCACCCGCGCCTCTTCCGGCCGGAGCGCCATCAGCGCCCGGATCGCCGAGGCAGTGCCGCGCTTTGCCCGGCTTTCCAGATACTTGCCCAGCGTGATGAGGGTGATCACCGCCGCCGAGGCTTCGAAATACAGATGATCGCTGCCGCCGGTGGCCATGTGATAGAGGCTGAGTCCGAAAGCCGCGCTGGTGCCGATGGCGACCAGCTGATCCATCGTGCCGGTGCGCGTCTTCAAAGCCTTCCAGGCATTGATATAAAACCGCCCGCCGATCCAGAACTGCACCGGTGTCGCCAGCACGAGCTGCACCCAGGCCGGCGGCATCCAGTGCACGCCCGCGGCCATACCGATCATCGGCAGCACCAGCGGCAGGGTCAGCAGGATGGCGGCGGCCAGGCGGATGCTCTCCCAGCGCAGCGTATCGGCCTCGGCCTGCTTGTCCGGTCCGGCCCCGGCCTCAATCAGATGCGCGCCATAGCCCGCCTTCTCCACGGCGGCGACGAGGTCGGCAGGATCAAGCGTCTCCGCCAGCCGCACGCGTGCCTGTTCGGTCGCCAGATTGACGGCGGCCCGGTCCACGCCCGGCACCTTGGCAAGGGCTTTCTCGACGCGACCGACGCAGGCCGCGCAGCTCATCCCCTCGATGGCGAGGTCATATGTCTGTTCAATGCTCATGACTCCTAGATGGGGCTTCCAGTATTGGGAAGGTCAAGGAGATTTCGAACAGCACCAATGCGCTTGCCTTTCCGGGCGCGGCGGGGCTTGCTATAACGATCATCCGGGCCGCTGAAACGGTCCAACAATGACTGCCAAGTGATTGATATGTATCTCCTGATCGATAATTACGACAGCTTCACCTACAACCTCTGGCACTTCCTGGGCGACCTCGGCGCCGAGGTGATCGTGAAGCGCAATGACCAGATCACCGTCGATCAGGTGCTGGCGGGCGGCTATCAGGGCGTCGTCATCTCGCCCGGCCCGTGCGACCCGGACCGTGCCGGCATCTGCCTGGAACTGATCGGGCGCGCCGTGGGCAATCTGCCGATCTTCGGTGTCTGCCTCGGCATGCAGGCCATCGGCCAGGCCTTTGGCGGCAAGGTGGTGCGCGGCCCGGTGCCGATGCATGGCAAGGTCAGCCCGATCCTTCACAAGAATGCCAGCGTGTTCAAGGGGCTGCCCTCGCCGCTGACGGCAACGCGTTACCATTCGCTGGTGATCGAGAAGGCCAGCCTGCCGGACTGCCTGGAGATCACGGCGGAAAGCGAGGATGGCGTAATTCAGGGGCTGGCGCACAAGACCCTGCCGATCCATGGCGTGCAGTTCCACCCCGAGAGCATCGCAACCGAACATGGCCACGCCATGCTGAAGAACTTCCTCGACATCGCGGAACGCCGCAACGCGGCCTGAGGGTTGGGTATGGTTATGGATATGAAAGCCCTGCTGGGCATTGTCGCCACAGGCCGGGCGCTGACCCGCGCCGAGGCGGAAGCCGCGTTCGAGATCATCATGAGCGGCGACGCCACCCCGTCTCAGATGGGCGGCTTCCTGATGGCGCTGCGCGTGCGCGGCGAGACGGTGGACGAGATCACCGCCGCCGCCAGCGTGATGCGCGACAAGGCGCTGAAAGTAGCAGCCCCGGCGGATGCCATCGATACCTGCGGCACCGGCGGCGATGCGTCCGGCACCTACAACATCTCCACCGCCGTGGCGCTGGTCTGCGCCGGGCTCGGCGTGCCGGTCGCCAAGCATGGCAACCGCAGCCTGACCTCGAAATCCGGCGCCGCCGATGTGCTGACCGCGCTGGGTGTCGATATCGACTGCGCCATGAGCCTGATCGAGGAGGCTATACGCGACGCCCATGTCGGCTTCCTGATGGCGCCGCGCCATCATGGCGCCATGCGGCATGTCGCCGGCACCCGCGTCGAGTTGGGCACGCGCACCATCTTCAACCTGCTGGGCCCGCTCTCCAGCCCTGCCGGTGTGAAACGCCAGCTGATCGGCGTGTTCTCGCGCGATTTCCTGAAGCCGATGGCCGAGGCGCTGCGCAATCTGGGCAGCGTGCATGCCTGGGTCATCCATGGCAGTGACGGGCTGGACGAGATCACCACCACCGGTCCGACCCATGTGGTCGAGCTGAAGAACGGCACGCTGACCGAGTTCGAGATCGGCCCGGCCGATGCCGGCCTGAAACTGGCGAAGCCTGAGGACATCAAGGGCGGCGACCCTGCTTTCAACGCCGCCGCGCTGCACCGGTTGCTGGACGGTGAGAAAGGTGCCTACCGCGATATCGTGCTGCTGAACGCGGCGGCCGCCCTCATCGTTGCCGGCAAGGCCAGTGACCTGCAGGAAGGGGTTGCCCTCGCCGCCACCGCGCTGGATCAGGGCAAGGCGAAGGATGCGCTGGCGAAGCTGGTCGCCATCACCAACAGGGGCAAGGCGGCATGAGCGACGTTCTGACGAAAATCTGCGCCGACAAGCGTGAGCATATTGCCGCCTGCAAGGCAGCGAAGTCCTTGTCGGCCCTTGAGACCGAGGCTAAGCAGGCCAGCGCGCCGCGCGGTTTCGTGACGGCGCTGAAAAAGGCCAATGCTGAGGGTCGCTATGGTCTGATCGCGGAGATCAAGAAGGCCTCGCCCAGCAAGGGGCTGATCCGCGCCGATTTCGATCCGCCCTCTCTCGCCCGCGCCTACCGCGAGGGTGGTGCCTCCTGCCTGTCGGTGCTGACCGACGAGCCTTATTTCCAGGGCAAGGACGATTATCTCGTCGCCGCCCGCGCGGCGGTGAACCTGCCCTGCCTGCGCAAGGACTTCATGCTCGATCCCTATCAGATCGTGGAATCCCGCGCGCTGGGGGCGGATTGCATCCTGCTCATCATGGCGGCGCTGTCAGACGCGCAGGCGGCGGAGCTGGAACAGGCCGCTTTCGATCTCGACATGGATGTTCTGGTCGAGGTGCATGACGGCGCGGAACTCGACCGGGCGCTGAAACTGCAATCGCCGCTGCTCGGCGTGAACAACCGCAATCTCAAGACCCTGGCGGTCGATATCGCGACGACGGAACAGCTGGCAGCGCGGGTGCCGGCGAGCAAGATGCTGGTCGCGGAGAGCGGCCTCTACACGCCAGACGATCTCGCCCGCATGGAACGCGCCGGCGCGCGCTGCTTCCTGATCGGCGAATCGCTGATGCGCCAGCCGGATGTTGCGGCGGCGACGCGCGCCCTGCTCGCCCGCAACGAGGCGGCGGCCTGATATCATGAGCGGCTTCACCCATTTCGACGCCGAGGGCAAGGCGGTCATGGTCGATGTCTCGGCCAAGGACGAGACGGAACGTGTGGCGACCGCCGTCGGCAGCATCACGATGCAGCCGGAAACCCTGGCGCTGATCCTCGAAGGCGGCGTGAAGAAGGGTGACGTGCTGTCGGTCGCGCGCCTCGCCGGCATCATGGGCGCCAAGCGCACGCCGGATCTGATCCCGCTGTGCCATCCGCTGGCATTGTCCTCGGTGAAGGTGGAGCTGAAGGCCGATCCGTCCCGCAACGCCGTCGATATCGAGGCGACCTGCAAGCTGAACGGCCGTACTGGCGTCGAGATGGAGGCGCTGACGGCGGTCAGCATCGCGGCACTGACCGTCTATGACATGTGCAAGGCGGTGGATCGCGGCATGCGCATCGGCGATATCCGGCTTGTCCATAAATCGGGCGGTAAATCCGGTACTTACGAGGCAGAACGGTGATCCCTGTCGAGGAGGCGCTGGCGAAGATTCTCGCCGCCCTGACACCGCTGGGCGCCGAGGAAATTTCGGTCGAGGCGGGGCTGGGCCGGGTGCTGGCCGAGGATGTCGCCGCCCGCGTGACGCAGCCGCCCAAGCCGGTCTCCGCCATGGATGGCTATGCCGTGAAGGCGGTGGATGTCGCCAGCGTGCCGGCCACTCTGGCGGTAATCGGCGAGGCGCCGGCCGGGCGCGGCTATCAGGGCATGGTAGAAAGCGGTCAGGCGGTGCGCATCTTCACCGGCGCGCCACTGCCGGACGGGGCCGACAGCATCGTCATCCAGGAGGATACCGAGGCCAGCGGCAACCAGGTCACCGTGAAGGAAGCCCCCGCCCCCGGCAATTTCGTGCGCCCTGCCGGCCTCGACTTCCGCGTCGGCGATATCGGCATTCCGGCCGGCAAGCTGCTGACCGCGCGCGATATCGGCCTTGCCGCCGGCATGAACCATCCCTGGCTGCGCGTGGTGCGCCGGCCGCGCATCGCCATTCTGGCGACCGGCGACGAGATCGTCCGGCCGGGCGATCCCATCGGCCGCGACCAGATCGTCAGCTCCAACGCGCTGGCGCTCTCCGCCTTCGTGCGCGGCGCCGGCGGCGAGCCGCTGGTGCTGGGCATCGCGCCGGACGAGATGGACGGGCTGACCCGGATGATCGCCGGCGCACGCGGCGCCGATTTGCTGGTCACCACCGGCGGCGCCTCGGTCGGCGATCACGATCTGATTCAGACCGTGCTGGGCGAGACCGGCAGCCTGGATTTCTGGAAGATCGCCATGCGGCCCGGCAAGCCGCTGATGTTCGGCAAGATCCACGATACGCCGGTGCTCGGCCTGCCCGGCAATCCGGTCTCGTCCATGGTTTGCGCCCTGCTCTTCCTCGGGCCGGCCATCGAGCGGCTGCTGGGGCGTTCCGCCAGGGGACCGGAGACACAGCCGGCCCGCTTGACCGCCGGCCTGAAGCCGAACGACCGCCGGCAGGATTATCTGCGCGCCACGCTGTCGGTCGATGCTGACGGGACGATGCTGGCCACGCCCTTCGCGAAGCAGGACAGCTCGCAATTCTCGCTGCTGACCAAGGCCGACTGCCTGCTCGTCCGGCCGCCGCACGATCCGGCGCGCAGCGCCGGCGAGACGGTTCAGGTCATTCCCTTCCGCGACAGCTATTTCTGAGATTTTTTATCCGCCTGGTGTTCGGCCTAGTGTTCGGGCTTGACCGGAAACGAGAACAAAACTAAAACACTTACTCAGGTTTTTGTTTTGTTCCATATTTAGTTGCGCTCATGCAGTCAGCCGCCAGCCCTTGCGGCGATCCGGCAAGAGGGCGTGATGGACAGGAGGCGCCGATGCTGACTCGCAAACAATTCGAGCTGCTGACCTTCATCAACCGACGGCTGACCGAGAGCGGCGTATCGCCCTCCTTCGACGAGATGAAGGAAGCGCTGGGCCTGCGCTCCAAGTCGGGCATTCACCGCCTCATCACCGGGCTTGAGGAGCGCGGCTTCATCCGCCGCTTGCCGCATCGCGCCCGCGCGCTCGAAGTGCTGCGGCTGCCCGACCAGGTATCGGCGAAGGACACCAGCAAGCAGGGCGACAAGCAGACCGGGGAGACCACCGGCCGGCGCTTCACGCCAAATGTCATCGAGGGGCATTTCGCCGGGCCGCTGGCCGGCGCCGCCACGGGCCAGGATTTAAGGGCGGTCCCCTTGCCGCTCTACGGCAAGATCGCCGCCGGCACCCCCATCGAGGCGCTGCACGATGAAACCGCCGCGATCGACGTGCCGCTCAGCCTGCTCGGCACAGGCGAGCATTACGCCCTTGAAATCGAAGGCGATTCAATGATCGATGCCGGCATTCAGGATGGCGATACCGTCATCATCCAGCGCTGTGATACGGCGGAGAACGGCACCATCGTGGTGGCCCTGGTAGATGAGCAGGAAGCGACCCTGAAGCGGCTGCGCCGTAAGGGTGGCTCGATTGCGCTGGAACCGGCGAACGCCGCCTACGAGACCCGTATCTTCGGACCGGAGCGGGTGAAGGTTCAGGGCCGCCTCGTCGGGCTGCTGCGTCGCTACTGAGGGCCGCTACTGAGCCTCCCGGTTGCGCCGGGCCGCCGGATCGGGCGCCCAGGGCCGGATGCCGCGATCCCGGCCAACCGAGTCCAGGCGGATGGTGCCGGCCTCCAGATAGAGCGCATGCGCCCCGTTCCGCCACAGATCGAAACGGTCCACCACCAGCCGGGCCGAAGGGCAGCGGCGGCGGACCGGCACCAGCGCCACGACGATATCGGCACTGGTGCAATCCTCGGGCAGGGCTTGCGCATCGCGGATGATGGCGATCTTGAATGCCCCCACGCCGCCGATACAGCCCAGGGCATCGCAGGCAATGCCGTCCCGCCCGCCGCTGCCGGCACGCGGCATGGCGATGCGGCGCGGCTGGGCGGTGCGCTGCAGCCAGGCATCCGCCGTGAAGGAGGCCGCCCGGGCGGAGGAAAACGCCAGCCCCTGCACCGTGCGCAACGCCACCAGCTTGGCCTCGCCATCGACCAGCAGGACCGGCTGGGTGGTAAACCACGGCAGGGCAAGCCCCAGGGCGACCGGCGCCAGCCCGGCGAACCGCCAGGACCGCCGCCAGAGCGCCAGCCACAGCCCGCCCAGCGAGATCGCCAGCAGACCGGCCGCCGGCATGGCAGGGACCGCCAGCACGGCCCCTGGCAAGGTTGAGATCCAGGCGCCGACGGCCAGCACACCCTCGATTCCCAGCCCCATCGGCACCAGCGCCAGCCCTTCCAGGCCCAGCGGCATCAATAGCAGGGCCAGCACGCCCCATGGCATGATCCAGAAGGCGGTCAGCGGCACCGCCGCCATATTGGCCAGCACGCCATAGAGCGCCACCTGGTTGAAATGATAGGCGGCAAAGGGCAGCGTCCCGGCTGTTGCCAGCACTGAAGTGGCACAGAGGCCGACCAGATAGAGCAGCCCCAGCCGCAGCGGTCCCGCCCCGGCGCGCAGGGCGGCGAAGCGCTCCCTGTTGGCCTCATAGAACGCCACCAGCATCAGCACGGCGGCGAAGGACATCTGGAAGCTCGGCCCCAGCATCACCTCGGGCGCCAGCAGCAGGATCGCGGCGGCCGCCCAGGCAACCAGCCGCAGCGAGATCGCCACCCGGTCAATCAGCACCGCCACCAGCACCAGCCCGGTCATCAGGAAGGCGCGTTGCGTCGGCACGGTGGCGCCGGCCAGCAGCAGATAGACAAAGGAGGCCGCAAGGGCGGCCAGCGCCGCCCATTTCTTGATCGGCTGGTTCAACGCCAGGCCGGAATGGCAGGCGAGCAGCAATCGCAGCACAAAGAATACGGTGCCTGCCACCAGCCCCATATGCAGGCCGGAAATCGCCAGCAGATGCGCGAGGCCGGAATCCCGCATGGTGTCCAGCGCCCGCTCCGGCAGGCCGGAACGGTCTCCGGTCAGCAGCGCCGCTGCCATGGCCCCGGTCTCGCCCGGCAGGGCCGTACGAATCCGGGCGGTGACCGTGCGGCGCAGCCGGTCGATACCCACCCAGAACCCGGAGGGTGCGCCTTCGGCCAGGCGGGTGACATCGCCCACCGCGTAACCGACGCCGCCAATCCCCTCGAAATAGGCATGGCGCTGAAAGTCGAAACCGCCGGGCGCCGATGGCCCGGGTGGCGGGCGCAGCACGGCGCGCAGCCGCACAAGATCGCCATGGCTGACATCGGGCATATCGCCGCGCACCACCGCCCGCACCCGGCGCGGCGTATGCTCATCCGGTAGCCGACCGATGCGGGGATGTTCCAGCGTCAGCCGGACATCGCCGGGCCGCTGTTCGATGCGGACCAGCTGTCCCTCGACGCTCACCGGGCCGATCTGCCGTTCCAGAAAGAGTGTACCGACGGTCTGGCTGCGATATTGCGCCGCCGCGAAACCCAGCGCGAAGGCGCACAGCAGCAGGGCCAGCAGCCGCCCATTCAGCGACCGGTACAGAAGAAGGCCAAGCAGGAAAGCGCCACACAGCCCCGCCCAGCCGATCCATAAGGGCGGCTCGGCCTTCAGCAGGAAGTAGCAGCCGATGCCGCCGCCCAGCACCACCGGCAGCCAGAGCATCCAGCGTTCCCGCTCTGCCAGGAAAGGGGACACAAGCCAGCCGAATCCGGTGCCGAAAATGCCGCTTTCCGCGCGCTCTATGGCCGTTTCCTGCAGCATCGCCCCTCCCTGTTATGCAGCATAGACTAATGCAGCTTTCACCGGGAGGCATCCCGTAGTATGGCTGCCGCAGGCACCACTGCACCGCGCATGAGGAGACTGATTTTGGGTGTGACACTCCATGGCTATCGCCACAGCGTCTATGCCAGGATCGCGCGCATGGTCTGCGCCGAAAAACCCATCGCCTATGGCTGGGTGGAGGTAAACCCGTTCGCCGAGCCTCTGCCGGATGGGTTTCTGGCGCTGCATCCTTTCCGGCGCGTGCCGGTGCTGGAGCATGACGGGTTCGTGCTTTACGAAACCGTTGCGATTACCCGCTATCTCGACGACGCCTTTCCGGGGGCCGCCCTGCAACCGGCCGATCCGCGCGACCGGGCGCGGATGACGCAGATCATCGCGATCATCGATTCCTATGGATACTGGCCCATGGTGCGGCAGGTCTTTTCGCATCGGGTATTCCGCAGCCGGCTTGGCGAACCCGTGGAGGAGGCGTAGATTCGCACCGGCCTGCAGGCATCGCACAAGGTGCTGGATGCGCTGGAAAGACTGACAGGACCGGATGGCTATCTTGCCGGCAGCGCCTTGTCGCTGGCCGACCTGCATGTGGCCCCGATGATGGCCTATTTCACCGCGGCGGCGGAAGGTCAGGCCGCGCTGGCAGCCTATCCACAGCTCTCCGCCTGGTGGGAGGCTATGCGCGGCCGGCAAAGCCTGCGGGAGACCGATCCCGAATCATTCACCGGCTAGATTCTTTCACCCGCACTGTGCAGATTCGCGCGGTTTGTGCTACATAGCGGCCACCAATTCACCGGCCTGGCTTTAGGTCCGGGCTCCTCCATCCGGCATCGGAACCGATCCCCCATGACCGTCGTCACCCGTTTTGCTCCCTCGCCCACCGGCTTCCTGCATATTGGCGGCGGCCGCACGGCGCTGTTCAACTGGCTTTATGCGCGGCACACCGGCGGCAAATTCCTGCTGCGCATCGAGGATACCGACCGCGCGCGCTCCACCGAGGACGCGGTGCAGGCGATCTTCGACGGGCTGAAATGGCTGGGCCTTGACTGGGACGACGAAGCCGTCATGCAGTTCGCCCGTGCCGGCCGCCATGCCGAGGTGGCGCACGAGCTGCTGGCGCAGGGCAAGGCCTATCGCTGCTATGCCTCGCCGGAGGAGTTGACGGCGATGCGCGAGCAGGCCAAGGCGGAGGGGCGTCCGGTGCGCTATGACGGGCGCTGGCGCGACCGGCCGGACTCCGATGCGCCGGCGGGCGTGGCGCCGGTGATCCGGCTGAAGGCGCCGCAGACCGGCCAGACGATCATTCAGGACATGGTGCAGGGCGAGGTGACGGTCGCCAATGAACAGCTGGATGATTTCGTGCTGCTGCGCGGCGACGGCACCCCAACCTACATGCTGTCAGTGGTGGTGGACGATCACGATATGGGCATCACCCATGTGATCCGGGGCGACGACCATCTGAACAACGCCTTCCGGCAGACCCAGCTCTATCAGGCGATGGGCTGGGACGTGCCGCATTTCGCGCATATCCCGCTGATCCACGGGCCGGACGGGGCAAAGCTGTCGAAGCGCCACGGCGCGCTGGGCGTGGAGGCCTATCGCGACATGGGCTTCCTACCGGAGGCGATGCGCAACTATTTGCTGCGCCTGGGCTGGGGGCATGGCGACGAGGAGATCATCCCGACCGACAAGGCCATCGAATGGTTCGATCTCGACGCGGTTGGCCGCTCGGCCTCGCGCTTCGATATGGCGAAGCTGGAGAATCTGAACGCGCATTACCTGCGCGAGGCCGACGACAAACGGCTGGCCACCCTGATCCTGCCAATGCTGGAGGAAAAGCTGGGCCGTCCGGTCGATGATTCAGGCAAGGCCCTGTTGCGCGCAGGCATGGCCGGGCTGAAGCTCCGTGCCAAGACGCTGGTCGAGCTGGCCGACAGCGCGCTGTTCTACGTGCACCCCCTGCCCCTGCCCTTCACCGACAAGGCAGCCGCCCTGCTGACGCCGGAAGCCCGGCAGACACTGGACAAGCTGGCCGCCGCACTGGAGGCGCAGGCCGACTGGAGCGAAGCCGCGCTCGAGGAGCGTGTGCGGAGCTTTGCCGAGGCGGAAGCGCTGAAGCTGGGCGCCGTCGCGCAACCGCTGCGCGCCGCCCTGACCGGCTCGACCACGTCTCCTGGCATTTTCGATGTCCTGGCCGTGCTCGGACGCGACGCGTCGATAGCGCGTATCCGCGCGGTTGCCGGGGGGAATTGACGCAACCTGCGCTAAGCCCTCGCCAAACCGTTTACGGGGCAATATATTGCAACGCAATACAAGGCCAGTGGCCGTCTGAACCCTCGCATGAGGGACCGAAGAAAGGGGAGTTCTCAAGAATGACCGCCAATAATCTGAAGCCGATCAAGCTTGTCGATCCGAACAAGGACAAGACGGTCGAGCTGCCGATGATCGCCGGGTCCGTTGGCCCGGAGGTGATGGATATCCGCAAGCTGTACGCCGAGACCGGCTATTTCACCTACGATCCGGGCTTCACCTCGACCGGTTCCTGCGAATCCAAGATCACCTATATCGACGGTGACAAGGGCGTGCTGCTGCACCGCGGCTACGCCATCGAGGATCTGGCCGAGCATTGCGACTTCCTGGAAGTCGCCTATCTGCTGATGAATGGCGAACTGCCAAACCCCACCGAAAAAGCCAAGTTCGAGCACGACATCACCTATCACACGATGGTGCACGAACAGATGGCCAACTTCTTCCGCGGCTTCCGCCGCGACGCGCACCCGATGGCCATCATGTGCGGTGTGGTCGGCGCGATGTCCGCCTTCTATCATGATTCGACCGACATCGAGGATCCGCGCCAGCGGATGATCGCCTCCTACCGGCTGATCGCCAAGATGCCGACGATCGCCGCGATGGCGTACAAATATTCTGTCGGCCAGCCCTTCATGTATCCGAAGAACAAGCTGACCTACGCGCAGAACTTCATGCAGATGACGTTCGGCGTGCCGGCTGAGGATTATGTCGATAATCCGATCCTGTCCGAGGCGATGGACAAGATCTTCATCCTGCATGCCGATCACGAGCAGAACGCCTCGACCTCGACGGTCCGGCTCGCCGGCTCCTCGGGCGCTAACCCGTTCGCCTGCATCGCGGCGGGCATCGCCTCGCTGTGGGGCCCCTCGCATGGCGGCGCCAACGAAGCCGTGCTGAACATGCTGGGTGAGATCGGCGATGCCAAGAACATTCCGGAATTCGTGAAAAAGGCGAAGGACAAGAACGATCCGTTCCGCCTGATGGGCTTCGGCCACCGGGTCTATAAGAACTACGATCCGCGCGCCAAGGTGATGCAGCAGACCTGCCACCAGGTGCTGGGCGAGCTGGGCATCAAGAACGAGCCGCTGCTCGACATCGCGATGGAGCTGGAAAAGATCGCGCTTGAGGATGATTATTTCGTCGAGAAGAAGCTGTATCCGAACGTCGATTTCTACTCGGGCATCATCCTGAAGGCGATGGGCTTCCCGACCAGCATGTTCACCGTGCTGTTTGCCGTTGCGCGCACCACTGGCTGGGTGGCACAGTGGAAGGAGATGATCGAGGATCCGGGGCAGAAGATCGGGCGTCCGCGCCAGCTCTATACCGGCCATGATCACCGTCCCTATGTGGCGCTCTCGAAGCGCTAAGGCGGCTTATACGCAAGCTAGGGCTTATATAGCAAGGTAGTATGGAGGCATTCGGGCTTGCTTCTGCAAAGGCGGAAAAGGTGGCTCGACAAGGCCGCAGAACTGGGTAGGGGAAACGGCGATTCGCCGTTCTCCCGCACCTTCGCCATCCGCCTGCGCCTGCCCGCTAACGACAATGCGCGGCCCGCCCGTAAAGGCATGTGGCCGCGTATTGCTGTTATAGGAACGGCGGCCCTGATTATGGCCGCCGTTTTCTACATTTTCTGATTTCTGACGCCTACTTCTTCTCGATCAGCTCGATCTTGTAACCGTCGGGATCCTCGATGAAGGCGATCACGCTGCCGCCATGCTTCATCGGCCCCGGCGGGCGCGGGATTTTTACCCCTTCCGCCGCCAGCTTCTCGCAGGTGCCATAGATATCGGGCACGCCGATTGCCAGATGGCCGAAGCCGGAACCGATCGTATAGGGTTCCGCCTGGTCCCAGTTATGGGTCAGTTCGATCACCGTATTGGCCTTTTCCTCGCCATAGCCGACGAAGGCCAGGGTGAAACGGCCACTCTCGTAATCCGTGCGCCGCATCAGATTCATGCCGAGCAGCCGGGTGTAGAAATCGATGGACTTATCCAGGTCGAGCACGCGGATCATTGTGTGCAGCATGCGAAAACCGCTGGTATCCACCGCCGGACGGTCTTCCATTGTCGTCGCGGACATGAGACTCCCTTTCTGATCTTCGGGTTGGGGTTCAGTTTCTAGATTTAGCGTATTCGCCGGCGATTGCGAGCAGCTTCTCGGCAATCCGCCGGCTGGGCGCGGGGCCATTGCCGCCCAGCAGCTCCTTCAGATGCACGCCTGCCTCGACCTGCCGTGATCGCGCCGCCGCGTCGGTGAGCAGCCGCTCCAGCGCCGCTTCCAGCCGGTCGGCGGTACAATCTTCCTGGATCAGTTCCGGCACGATGTCCCCGTCCAGCAGAATATTCGGCAGGGTATAGCGCTTCAGGCTGACGAGCCGCCGCGCAATCCGGTAGCTGACAGGGTTCACCTTGTAGGCGGCTACCGTCGGCACGCCGGCCAGAACCAGTTCCAGCACCGCCGTACCGGCCGCCGAGAGCGCCAGGTTCGCGGCGGCGAACAGATCGGCTTTTTCCGTGGCGCCATCGCACAGCGTGACCGGCACCGGCCAGACGCGGACTGTCTCGGCGATCTGGTCGCGCAGCGTATCGACCGCCGGCAAGGCGATCCGCAGGCCAGGATGCCGCCCGGCCAGGCGGGCGACCGCCTCGCCGAAGGGCGGCAGCAGCCGATCGATCTCGCCGCGCCGGCTGCCGGGCAGGACCGCCAGCACGGTTTCCTGTGGCGGAATGCCGTGGCGGGCGCGGAAGGCGGCGCCATCGCCTGCCGGGTTTTCGACGACCGGATGGCCGACATAACTGGTGTCGAGGCCATGTTTCGTGAAATAGGGCGGCTCGAAGGGCAGGATGACCAGCAGATGGTCGAGGAACTTCGCGATCTTCTCCGCGCGCTTCGGCTTCCAGGCCCACACCGTCGGCGCGACTAGATGGACCAGCGGAATGCCCTTCCCCTTTAGTTTCTTCGCGACGCGAAAGCAGAAGCCCGGCGCATCGATGGTCAGCACCGCGTCGGGGCGCATCTCCTCGATTGTCTTCACGGTCTGGTCTATCCGACGCAGCACGCGGGGAATATGCGGGATCACCTCCAGCAGCCCCATGATGGCCAGTTCCCGCATCGGAAACAGGCTCTGCAGCCCCTCCGCCGCCATTTCGGCTCCACCGATGCCGGCGATCCGGACATGGCCTCCCGTGGCCTGTTTCAGGCCGGCAATGACCTTGGCACCCAGCGCATCGCCGGAATGTTCGCCGGCAATCAGGAAGATCAGCGGCGCTGGCGTCTCGCTCACGGCGTGTCTCCGGCGATGCCTGTGACGAAAAGGCCCAGCCGGTCGGCCGCCTCGATGACCGCTTCGCGGTCCACGATCCAGGCACCGCCCGCATCCACGGCAATACCGGCGAGGCCGGCCTGAGCCGCCGCTTCCACCGTGGCGACACCGATGGTCGGCAGGTCCACACGCTCGTTCTGGCCAGGCTTGCGCAGCTTCACCAGAACGCCGCCGCCGCCCTCGCGGCGCAGCGGGGCAACCCGCGCCAGCAGCGCGTCGGTACCCTCTATGGCTTCTATGCCGAGGCACAGCCCCTGCTGCACAACCACGCCCTGCCCGACATCAAGTGGCCCCAGCGCCCGCAGGATCGCCACGCCGCGCGCGATATCCGCCTCCGCCGTCACATCGGCACGGTGCCGGCCCAGATAGCCGGCCCCGGCCAGCAGCCCATCCAGCAGCGAATCCGCGCGTTCCACGGTAAAACCCTCGCCTTCCAGTACCTTCACGACGGCCGACAGCAGCGCATCGTCACCGGCGGAGAATATTTTCGGCCCCATCCGGGCGATCAGCTTGGTCGCCGTCCAGTCCGGCCGCAGTTCGGCAAGCGAAGGCCGCCTGACGGAACCGGCGAAGATCAGCCGCTGCACGCCTTCCCGGCGCAGCGCGTCAAGGGCCGTGCCGACAGCACCGATGCGGACTCGTAGATGCGGCGTGCCATCCAGCGTTTCCGCCTGCACCTGGCCGTCCAGACCGATCACGAAAAAAGCATGCCCGCGATCCCGAAGCGCCGTGATCAGCTGGCCGGGAACCGCCCCGCCGCCGGCCACAATGCCGATCTTGTCCGTTACCGGCTTGCCCTCATGCGTCATCGCCGGGCCGCGCATTGCCCTTCCCTTCCGCCTGGGGTCGGCAGAAGCCACGGGAGGAATCCTGCTGCACGAAATCGATCAGCTCCCGCACCGCGGTATCGTCGGCGTAGCGCTCTGCCACCTGCCCGATATGCTCCAGCCATGTGCCACCCTCGGCAAACAGCATCGCATAGGCATCGCGCAGCGCGCGGATCGTCTCGCGGTTGAAGCCGCGGCGCTTCAGCCCGATGAGATTGAGACCGGAAATCCAGGCCCGGTTCCCCATCACCATCGCATAGGGCACCACGTCATGTTCGACGCCGGTCATGCCGCCCACCATCACATGCTGGCCAATGCGGCAGAACTGATGCACCGCCGAGAGCCCGCCCAGGATCGCGTGATCCTCGATGGTCACATGCCCGCCCAGCGTGGCGTTGTTGGCCAGGATCACCCGGTTGCCGATACGGCAATCATGGCCGACATGGCTGCCCACCATGAACAGGCAGCCATCGCCAATCTGGGTCAGCATGCCACCGCCCTCGGTACCGGGATTCATGGTGACATGCTCGCGGATCGTGTTGTCCGATCCGATCACCAGTTCCGATGGCTCGCCCTTGAATTTCAGATCCTGCGGCGCGCTGCCGATAGAGGCGAAGGGGAAGATGCGCGTGCGCGCGCCAATCCGTGTCCGCCCGGCCACCACGACATGGGCATGAAGCTCCACGCCGTCATCCAGCCGGACTTGCGGCCCCACAATGCTGTAGGGACCGATGGAGACACCTTCTCCCAGCTCTGCCTTGGGGTCGACGATGGCGGTCGGATGGATCGCGGATGCGCTGCTACCGGTCATCAATCGTCCATGATCATCGCGGTGTAGGTTGCCTCGGCCACGGAAGCGCCATTGACCTTGGCGATGGCGGAGAATTTCCACACCGCGCCGCGGCTCTGCTCCTTGGTGACATGAATGTGCAGCGTGTCGCCCGGCGTAACCGGCTTGCGGAAGCGGGCCTTGTCCACCGCCATGAAATAGACCAGCTTGCTTTCCGCCTCCGCGCCCAGGGTGGCGACCACCAGCACGGCGGCAGTCTGCGCCATGGCCTCGACGATCATGACGCCCGGCATCACCGGCCGGCGCGGAAAATGCCCGACGAAGAACGGTTCGTTGACCGAGACGTTCTTTATCCCGGTCGCCGATTGGTTCGGCACCACGTCGATGACACGATCCACCAGCAGCATCGGATAACGATGGGGGATCATCTCCATGATCCGCTCGACGCGAATCTCCTTGATCTCCTGTGCCACGCCCTTTGCGCCCCCGATATCATTCATTCGCTAACGTCCTTGCCCTGCCTTTTCTTCAGCATCAGCCGCTGCATGCCGACCAGCCGCCGCCACTCGCGGATCGGCATGGCTGGCGTACCGCCAACGATGCTGCCGGACGGCACATTGTTGGTGATGCCGGTTTGCCCCGCGGCGACCACACCATCGCCGACCGTTGCATGATTGGCGACCCCCACCTGGCCGGCGAAGGTCACGTAATTGCCGAGCCGCGCACTGCCAGCGATGCCGTTCTGGGCCGCAATGATGCAGCCCTCGCCGATCTGGACGTTATGCGCGATCATCACGAGATTATCAATCACGGTGCCGCGCCCGATGACGGTATCCGGGCCGCTGCCGCGATCGACCGTCGTGTTCGCGCCAATCTCGACATCATCGGCGATCAGGACACGGCCCAGATGCGGTACCTTCACGCGGCCAGTCGGATCGAGATCGTAGCCGAATCCGGTATTGCCGATCACTGCACCGGAAGCGATCAGGACACGGTCGCCCAGCAGGCAGTAGCTCAGCGTGACATTGGCCCCGATGATGCAGTTCTCGCCAACCGAGACGCCGCGTTCGACCACGCTGTTCGCGCCGATACGGGTGCCGGCTGCAATCGTGACCCCCGGACCGATCACGACATTGGCTTCGATCCGGCACCCGGGGCCGATCTCGGCGCTGGCATCGATAACGGCGCTGGGATGAATGCCTGGCGCCGATGCCTGCTCTGGATGGAAGGCGGCGGCGATACGGGCGAAGCCGCGCCTCGGCTTTGCGCAGAGCAGCACCGCCATGCCGGCTGGCGCCTTGTCGGCGAAGGCGGGTTCGACCAGACAGGCACCGGCCTTCGATGCCTGGAAGGCCGGGATATATTTTCGGTTCCCCAGAAAGCTGATCTGCTCCGCACCGGCCGCTTCCAGCGTGGCGATGTCGCTGATCCGCCGGCCGGCACAGGCGGCATCGGCCAGCGTCGCTTCGGCGATCTCCGCCAGCTCCGCGAGAGTCTTGGGCGGCGATGTGAGGAAGAATCGCGGATCGGCCATGGCCTCCGTATCCTTATTGCTGCTGGATCGGCGGCAATTTCACAGTGACGGAGGTCAGGCGCTGGTTCAGCCGGTTCAGCGCATCCTCGGAAATGTCGATGCTCTTTTCCGCCAGCACGATGGCCGACTTCGACAGCACGGCCGTTGCCTGCCGTTCCTTCGCGATATCGGCGACGATCTCGACCAGGGCGACACGCACCTGCTCCATCGCCTGCGCGTAGCCTTCGTCGAGCTGGCGCTTGCGGGCCTGCACCGCGCGCTGGATTTCGGCGACGCGCTGCTCGAACTGCTGACGGCGCTGCTGGAAGGCATCCGGCGCCAGCACCGAGCGCTGTTGCACCAGCTCCTGCTCCAGGGTGCGCAGCTCGCGCTCCTGCTTCGAGATTTCCTCCTGATAGCGCGCGCGCTGCGCCTCGATCTGATCGCGCACCGTGCGCGCCGCCTCGGAGGCGCGCAGCACACCCTGCACGTCGATGAAGGCGATGCGCGCCTGCGGCAACGGATCTGCCGCCTGCACCTGCGGCGACAGCGCGGCTACCACCCCAAGCGCCAGGATCCCTGCAATAGCAATCCGGGCAAACGCGATCCGGCGGCAGGCGAGGAAACTAAGCATGATTAAAATCGTGTCCCAAAGCTAAAGCGGAAAATTTCGGTCTCGTCGAACTCTTCCTTGACCACCGGCGCGGCGAAGTCGAGACGCAAAGGCCCCATGGGCGATTCCCAGAGGAAGCTGACGCCCACACTGGCGCGGATCGAGTTCACATCGGCGATGTTCGGGCCCGATGCCGCGACATCCCAGGCGGAGCCGAAATCGCTGAACACGCCGCCGCGCACGCCCATCTCGCGGGGCAGACCCAGCGGGAACAGCAATTCCACGCTGCCAGCATAATAGTTCTCGGCGCCGAGCGAATCGCCCGTCGAACGATCGCGCGGCCCAACGCCACCATACTCGAAACCGCGCAATTTGGCACCGCCCAGGAAGAAGCGGTCGGCGATCCTGACATCTTCGTCGCCATAGGGCGTGACATTGCCGATTTCCGCATTCGTGGACAGGACCCAGGTTTCGCCGACCGGGAAGTAGTAGCCGCCCTGCAGCACGGTGCGGACATAGCGCGTGTCGCCGCCCAGGGTGGCGACATCATTGTTCAGCGTGACGATATAGCCGTCGCGCGGATCAATCTTACTGTCGCGCTTGTCGTAGGCGAGGCTGTTGCCGACGATGGAACTGGTCGAATCGCCTTCCTGCGCCCGAATGAAGAAGGAAGCCGTGGAAGGCACGTTCTTGATGGTGGTGGCGCTGTAGGTGTAGCGCACGGTGTGGCGCAAATCTTCCATCAGGCTGTAGGTGGCGCGCAGCGAACCGCCCGTCCGTTCCAGATCGTAGGAGGCTTCGTCCTGGTAGTCGGTGGTAACGCGGAACAGGTCGAAGCCGGCCGCCACATCGCGATCCAGGAAATAGGGTTCGGTGAAGCGCAGGTCGATTTCCTGCCGGCGTGCCGACAGGGTGAAGCCCAGGCTCAGATCCTGGCCGCGTCCCAACAAGTTGCGTTCGCGGATGCGGATATCGCCCAGCAGAGCGTCACGGGTGGAGACACCGAAACCGACGCTGAGTTCGCCGGTGGAACGTTCCTCCACCGCGATTTCGATCTTCGATTTGTCCGGCGCCGTGCCCTCGACGGTATCCAGCGTCACATTGCTGAAGAAATTGAGGTCGCGCAGCCGCTGCTGCGAGCGCCGAATGCGCTGCGTATTGAAGGCATCGCCCTCGACCAGCCGCATCTCCCGGCGGATCACCTTGTCGAGCGTGCGGATATTGCCCTTGATGTTGATTTCCTCAACGAACACACGCGGCCCTTCGCGCACGACCAGGGAGATATCCACCGTGCGGTCCTCGGCGTGGCGGTTCAGGCGCGGCTGCACATCGACGAAGGCATAGCCCAGATTGCCGAGCCGCTCGGTGATCGCATCGATATTGCGCTCAACCTTGCTGGCGTCGTACCAGTCGCCTTCCTTCACCGTGAGCTGGGAGTCCAGAACCTTGGGATCGAGCCCTTTAAGCTCGGCGTCGATACCAACCTTGCCGAACTTGTAACGCTCCCCCTCTTCCACCGTGAAGGTGACGAAGAAGCCCTGCTTGTCCGGCGTCAGCTCCGCGATGCCGGAGAGCACGCGGAAATCCGCATAGCCGTTGCGCAGATAGTAGCGGCGCAGCAACTCACGGTCGAAGGTCAGGCGGTCGGGATCATAGGTATCGTCGCTGGTGAAGAACCGATACCAGGCGGTCTCCTTCGTGGAGATGACATCCTGCAGCGACCGGTCGCTGAACCGCTTGTTACCGATGAAGGAAATGCGGCGCACCTCGGTGCGCTCGCCTTCATTGATCTCGAAGATAAGATCGACACGGTTCTGGTCGAGCTGGATCACCTTCGGCTCCACCGTCGCAGCGAAACGGCCGCTGCGGCGATAGACATCCAGCATGCGCTGCACATCATTCTGCACCTTGGTGCGGGTATAGACGACGCGCGGGCGAAGCTGCACCTCCCGGCTCAGGGCGTCATCCTCGATGCGCTTGTTTCCCTCGAAGGCGATGCGATTGATGATCGGGTTCTCGACGATACGGACAATCAGGTCGCTGCCCTCGCGCCGCAAGGCCACATCCGCGAACAGACCGGTTGCGAACAGCGTTTTAAGCGACCGGTCGAGTGCCACCGCATCGAACGGATCACCAGGCTTGATGCTGAGATAGGAGATCACCGTGCTCGGGTCGATGCGCTGGGTGCCTTCGACGCGGATATTTCCGATGAAGCCGCTCTGAGCCTTCGCCCCGGGTGCGGCAAGCGCTCCCAGCAGAAGGATACAGGCGAACAAGACAGCGTTGATTGAGCCTTTCGACACCGACGAACCCCGATCCTTCACGAGCAACTGACCTAGCTGAACAGAGAGCCAATGAAATCGACCACCCGAAGCTGAACCAGGTCATTCCATGTGGCGAACACCATCAAGGCGACAACGAGGGTAAGCCCTACCATCGACGCATACTCTTGTACACGCTGGCCGAGCGGTTTCCCCCGCACCGCCTCAGCGGCGTAGAATAATAGATGCCCGCCGTCAAGGACTGGAATAGGAAAAAGGTTTATAAGACCGAGGTTTATCGAAAGAATCGCCATGAACCAGATAAGCGGTACGATGCCGCCCTGGGCGACTTCGCCAGACATCTGGCCGATCCGCAACGGGCCGCCCAGCTCGTCGGCGGAACGGGTTCCGATAATGATCTGGCCGACCGCCTTCAGCGTTGCGCCGGTCAGGAACACGGTTTCCTTCACCGCTTCCCAGGACGCAACCAGCGGATTGTGCCGCACCGTCTGCACCTGGTTGCTCTGAATGCCGATCCGGCCGATCTGCCGTTCGTTGCCGAAGCGGTCTGTCAGGGTATGAGTCTCCGGCACCACGGACAGGGCGAGCGGCTGGCCCTCGCGCTGCACCGTCAGGGCCAGGGTCTGGCCGGGGCGTTCCTGCACATAGCGCTGCAATTCCTCGAACCGGTCGATGCCGGTGCCCTCGATGGCGCTGATCCGGTCGCCGGTCTGCAGGCCGGCGCGTTCGGCGGCGCTGCCGGCAACGATCTGATCGACCACGGCCGGGGTATAGGGCTGGCCGACAATGCTGTAGAGACCCGCCAGCAGCAGGATGGCGAACAGGAAATTAATCCCGGGACCGGCAGCGACGATGGCGGCACGCTGTCCAAGCCGCTTGTGATGGAAGGAAACCGCGCGTTCTTCCGGCGTCATCTCCGCCAGCGAACCGTCCGGCGAACTGGCCGCATCGGCGTCGCCATACATCTTCACATAGCCACCCAGCGGCACGGCGCTGACCTTCCAGCGAGTCCCGTTTTTCGCGGTCCAGCCATAGATTTCCGGCCCGAAGCCAATGGAGAAGACCTCCACCCTGACATCGTTCCACCGCGCCACCATGAAATGCCCCATCTCATGCACGAAGACGAGCACCGACAGCACGATGACGAAGGGCAGGACATAGTCGAAGAAGCCGGAAATCAAATCCATGAAACTACCTAGCAGGCTGCGAAACGCACATTATCGAAATTCTTGGCGGGCCCGAAAATCTTAACGGGCCTGGAATTTTAACGGGCAACGCAGCGCTCGACGAGGCGACCAGCACGGTCCCGGCTTTGCCGGTCCAGTTCCAGTATCTCGGCCAGGCTGGTCACGCGTCCGCCGTCAATGACCGAAAGCGTTTCCTCGACGATGTCCGCGATATCGAGAAACCCGATATTACGCTCGAGGAAATGCCGGACGGCGACTTCATTGGCAGCATTCAGGATAGTAGGGGCGCCTCCCCCGCTTTGCAAGGCGGTGCGAGCCAATCGCAGGGCCGGGAAGCGCTTCGGATCGGGCTGTTCGAAGGTCAGGCGGGACAAGGCTGCGAGATCGAGACGCGCTGCCGGCGCGGCGATCCGCC
Source organism: Oceanibaculum nanhaiense (assembly GCF_002148795.1). Taxonomy (NCBI): domain Bacteria; kingdom Pseudomonadati; phylum Pseudomonadota; class Alphaproteobacteria; order Rhodospirillales; family Oceanibaculaceae; genus Oceanibaculum; species Oceanibaculum nanhaiense. The sequence continues at coordinate 79,518 of NZ_MPOB01000011.1, forward strand.
GCGGCCAGCCGAGCGCATAGGCGATTGGTGTCCGCATGTCGGGGCTGCCCAGCTGTGCCAGGACCGAGCCATCGATGTAGCTCACCATGGAATGGATCACCGATTGCGGATGCACCAGCACGTCGATCCGGCTTTCCGGCATGTCGAACAGGTAATGCGCCTCGATCAGTTCCAGCCCCTTGTTCATCATTGTGGCTGAATCGATTGATATCTTCGCGCCCATGCTCCAGTTCGGATGCGCCACCGCCTCGGCCGGCGTGACCTTGCGCATATGGGCGAGATCGGCCTCGCGGAACGGCCCGCCGGACGCCGTCAGGATAATCCGCTCGATACTGTCGCGCTGGGCGAAATCGAAGACCTGGTAAATGGCGCTATGCTCGGAATCGACCGGCAGCAGGGTTGCGCCGCTGCGTTTCGTCTCGGCCATCACCAGATCGCCGGCGCACACCAGGCACTCCTTGTTGGCAACCGCCACGATGACGCCGCGCCGGATCGCTGCCAGTGTCGATGACAAGCCGGCGGCACCGACAATTGCCGCCATCACCCAGTCGGATGGCCGCTCCGCTGCCTCGATCACAGCCTCCGGCCCCACGGCGAACGCGATGCCGGTGCCTGCCAGCCCGGCTTCCAGCGCGTCCCGTGCGGACGGATCGGCCATCGCCACAAAAGCCGGCCGCAAGGCGAGCGCCTGCTCGATCAACAAGGTGACATTGCTGCCGGCCGCCAATGCTTCCACCGTGAAGGCCTCACGGTCCCGCAGCAGCAGATCGACCGTGTTGCAGCCGACGGAACCGGTGCTGCCCAGCACCGTGACATGGCGGGGTTCTCCTGGCTTCAGCATGTTGTTTATTGCCATTGCAGCACACTCATTCCCGTCAGGGCGACCAGGAGGGCCAGGGCTGGCAAGGTGATCAAGAATCCGTCAAGCCGGTCGAACAACCCACCATGTCCAGGGATCAGAGTCCCTGAATCTTTGACATTGAAATTACGCTTTACTGCCGATTCGGCAAGGTCGCCCGTCTGCGCGACCACCGCCAGCAGCGCCGACAACAGCGCCACAGCCATGACCGGTGCCCGGCCCTCGTCTCCCGCGACAAGCGTTGTGGCCAGCGCACCGATGCACGCGGCCGCGGCCATGCCGCCGACAAGGCCGGCCCAGGTCTTCTTCGGGCTGATGCGTGGCATCAGTTTCGGGCCGCCGATCAGCCGGCCGCAGAAATAGGCGCCGATGTCGGTGGCGATCACCAGCGCAACCAGCCACAAAACCGTCTCAGCACCTGCCGGTTCCTGCGCGCGAAGCCAGACCAGGCAGAGCACCGGCAGTCCGATAGCCGGCAGTCCAGCAGCATACCACAGGCCGGATTGTTTGCTGGCATCACGATCCAGCGCGCCGGCCAAAGCATACAGCGCGCCGGCCAGCAGCAGCAGATGCAGCGCGGCAATCGGCCAACCGCCGATCAGCAGCGCCAGCACCGGCTGCGGCGCCGCGATGGCGAGCGCGCGCACCAGCCAGGGATGGCCGCCATAGCCGACCAGCCGCCCCCATTCCAGCCCCATCAGGAAGGCAACCGGCAGGGCCAGCGCCAGCAGCCAATAGCCGCCGAACCAGACCGCCGCCAGTGCCGGCGGGGCAATAACCGCCGCCGAAAGCGCACGCCGGGGCAATTCTGCAAAGGAAGAGAAGGCGGTTCGGGCCACCGGGTCAGCCGACCGCGGTGCCAAAGCGCCGCTCACGGCGATGGAACTCGTGGATCGCCTCTTCCAGATGCTCGCGGCCGAAATCGGGCCACAGAACATCAAGGAAAACCAGCTCGCTATAGGCAGTCTGCCAAAGCAGGAAATTACTGATACGCTTTTCCCCGCTGGTCCGGATCAGCAGATCCGGGTCAGGGATATTCTGGGTTTCCAGGGCGCCTGCAAACATTGTCTCGTCGATCGCGGCGGGATCGAGTTCGCCGGCCGCCGCCTTGGCTGCAAGCGTCCTTGCGGCCTGGGCAATCTCCTGCCGGCCGCCATAGCTGAGCGCCACCGTCAGCACCAGCCCGCCATTGCCGGCGGTCAGCCGTTCCGCATTCTCGATCAGCGCCACGATGTCGGGCGCCAGCCGGGAGCGGTCGCCAATCATGCGGAAGCGGACATTGTTGCCGTGCAGTTCGGCGATCTCGCGGCGCAGATAGAAGCGCAGCAGCCCCATCAGATCGTCGATCTCGCCGGTCGGCCGGCGCCAATTCTCGCTGGAAAAGCCGAACAGGGTCAGATAGCCGATGCCCAGTTCGCCGGCGCTGCGCACGGTACGGCGCACCGCTTCCGCCCCCTGCTTGTGGCCAAGGCTACGCGGTTGGCCGCGCGCCATCGCCCAGCGTCCATTGCCATCCATGATGATGGCAACATGAACCGGTGGTTGGCGATCCTGGGGATGTTCGAGTACGGCCATGATGCGCCAGGACTAAACCTGCATGATCTCTTTGTCCTTGGTCACCAGCGCCTGATCGACCTCGGCGATGGAGTCGTCGGTCATCTTCTGGATGTCCTTTTCGAAGCGGCGATGCTCGTCCTGGCTGATATCGCCGTCCTTCTCCAGGCGCTTCAGCAGGTCCATGCCGTCGCGCCGCACATTGCGGATCGACACGCGGGCCTGCTCGGCATATTTCGCCGCAACCTTGGTCAGTTCCTGGCGCCGTTCCTCGCTGAGGTCCGGGATCGGCAGCCGGATCATATTGCCTTCGGTCTGCGGATTGAGGCCAAGGCCTGCCTCACGGATCGCCTTTTCGACGGCCTTGACCATGCCATTGTCCCACACCTGGACCGTCAGCATGCGTGGTTCCGGCACGCTGACCGACGCCACCTGATTCAGCGGCATCTGCGAGCTATAGGCATCCACGGTCACCGGCTCGACCAGGCTGGTCGAGGCGCGGCCGGTCCTGAGACCGCCGAATTCCTGCCGCAACACCTCGACGGCACCGTTCATCCGGCGTTGGATGTCCTTCAGATCAGGCTGTGCCACGTTAATCCTCCCACTTTATCGACTCCCGGATCGAATTCTGGCCGCACCGGTCAGTCGGTGATTTTCGTGTACCGTCCGCGACCGCACAAGACGTCTCGAAACGCCCCATGCTTGTGAATAGAAAACACCAATATCGGAATTTTGTTCTCACGCGCCAACGAGATCGCCGAGGCGTCCATGACCTTCAGGTCCTTGGACAGCACATCGAGATAGGTCAGCGTCTCGAAACGCTGCGCATCCTTGTTCTTCAGCGGGTCGGAATCGTAAACCCCGTCCACCTGCGTCGCCTTCAGCAAGGCGTCGCAGCCCATCTCCGTGGCGCGCAAGGCCGCCGCCGTATCGGTCGTGAAAAACGGATTGCCGGTGCCGGCGGCGAAGATCACCACCCGCCCCTTTTCCATATGGCGAATGGCGCGGCGGCGGATATAGGGCTCGCACACCGCATGGATATGCAGCGCCGACTGGACCCGCGTGGTGACCCCGCAACGCTCCAGCGCGTTCTGCATGGCAAGGCAGTTAATGACCGTCGCCAGCATGCCCATATAGTCGGCGGTCGCGCGTTCCATGCCGGTGGTGGCGCCGGAAACGCCACGGAAGATGTTCCCGCCGCCGATGACGACGCTGACTTCAACACCCTGTTCGCAGACCGACCGGATTTCCGAGGCGACGCGACTGACCATGTCGGGATCGAGACCGTATTCCCGCTCGCCCATCAGGGCTTCGCCGGAAATCTTCAGCAGCACCCGCCGATAGAGCGGTTTGTCCTCGTCCGTGTTCTGGGTGGGCATCTCGGGCCTTTCCTACAGCTGGATACGAAGCCGGCAGGCGGTCGAAACTATCGACCTTCCTGCCGTGCGTGACAAGTGCAAGCGCGCCTTCCCAAAGGGAAGAACGCGCCGACTGCTTCTATCAGCCGACCTTGGCCGCGGCAGCCACCTCGGCCGCGAAGTCGCCTTCTTCCTTTTCGATGCCTTCGCCCAGCGCGAAGCGCAGGAAGCCGGTCACCTTCACCGGAGCGCCAATCTCCTTGGCGGCATCTTCGACCACCTTGCTGACCTTGGTCTTGCCATCCATGACGAAGACCTGCTCCAGGAAGCAGACCTCCTCATAGAACTTGCGGATGCGGCCCTCGACCATTTTCTGGATGATGTCGTCGGCGCGGCCGCTGGCCTTGGCCTGCTCGATCAGCACGTTGCGCTCGCGCTCCAGCAGGGCCGGATCGAGATCGTCGGTGCCGAGCGAGGCCGGGTTGGTGGCCGCAACATGCATGGCGAGCTGCTTGCCGAGCGCCTGCAGCTTTTCCGCGTCACCGGCGGATTCCATGGCGACTAGCACGGCGATCTTGCCGAGGTTCGGCGCGACCTGATTGTGGATGTAGCTGGCAACCACGCCCTGCGGGACCGACAGGGTGGCGGTGCGGCGCAGATTCATGTTCTCGCCGATGGTCGCGATCTGGTGCGCCAGCTCTTCCTCGACGGTACGGCCGGTGCCCGGATAGGCGGCGGCCTTCAGCGCGTCGATGTTGCCATCGACGGACAGCGACAGCTCGGCAACCTTGGCGACGAAACCCTGGAAGGTCTCGTTACGGGCGACGAAGTCGGTCTCGGAATTCACCTCGACGATGGCGGCCTTCGGGCCGGCGGCGGCAGCGCCGACCAGACCTTCGGCGGCAACCCGGCCAGCCTTCTTGGCGGCGGCGGCAAGACCCTTGGTGCGCAGCCAGTCAACTGCGGCTTCCAGATCGCCAGCGGTTTCGGTGAGCGCCTTCTTGCAATCCATCATGCCGGCGCCGGTCTTCTCACGAAGCTCCTTGACGAGGGCGGCGGTAATCTCGGCCATGATCTTTTCCTTCCTCTTGATTTCCCTGCCGACGCGCAGCGGACGCGCGCGTGGCGTAACAATCCGATGGTCGTAAAAGGAGCGGCGGCACAAGGCCGCCGATCCGTATCCCATTTTGAAACCGACTTAGGCAGATGCCTGAACGGTCTCCACAGCGGCGGCTTCCGTTGTGGCTTCCGTCGTCGGCAGCGTCTCGACGGGCGCTTCCTCGGAAGCACCGATATCGGCGCCGCTGGCGATCATCTCGGCCTGCAGGCCATCGAGCACGGAGCTGGCAACCAGCTCGCAATACATCTCGATGGCGCGCATCGCGTCGTCATTGCCGGGGATCGGGAAGGCGATGCCGTCAGGATTACAGTTGCTGTCCAGGATGGCGATGACCGGGATGCCCAGCTTGTTGGCTTCCTGGATGGCGATCGCCTCCTTGTTCGTGTCGATCACGAACAGCACGTCCGGCAGGCCGCCCATTTCACGGATGCCGCCAAGGGCGCGGTCCAGCTTCTCACGCTCGCGGGTGAGGTTCAGCAGCTCTTTCTTGGTCAGGCCGTGCGTATCGCCGGCAAGCTGCTCATCCAGGTCACGCAGGCGCTTGATCGAGTGCGAGATGGTCTTCCAGTTGGTCAGCATGCCGCCGAGCCAGCGGTGGTTGACGAAATACTGGCCGGACTTCGCGGCGGCTTCGGCGATCTTTTCGGCCGCCTGGCGCTTGGTGCCGACGAACAGCACGCGGCCGCCCTGGGCAGTCACGTCGCGGATCGCCTGCAGCGCGCGATGCAGCATCGGCACCGTCTGTTCCAGATCGATGATGTGCACGCCATTGCGCACGCCGAAGATGTACGGCGCCATCTTCGGGTTCCAGCGGCGGGTGTGATGGCCGAAATGCACGCCGGCTTCGAGCAGCTGGCGCATGGAGAAAGTTGGCAGAGTCATAGCGTTAAGTGTCCTGTCATTTTCCGGTTAATCCTCCGCGGGCGAACGCCCGGACAAGCAGCAAAGCCCTTGTGCCGGACACCGGAGCGACCATGACCTATCGGCCCTGGCCGCGAACCCGCGTGCGAGATTGGCCGGTGCTATAGACCCAACAGCCCGATTTGGCAAGCAAAAGGGGGCTGCCTGCGCCTAAATATCGCGCACATCGACGATGCCGGGGATGGATTTGATGGCAGCACGCATGCCGGCATTGATCTGATAGCTGCCCGGCAGGACCAGCTCGACCTCCTGCTCCTCGATATCAAGCACGAAACGTACCCGCCCCCTGCCCTGCCCCTGGCTCTGGAACAGGGTCTTCAGATGCGTCAGCGGCGCCTCGTCACGCAGGAACACTTTCAGCCCGGTCACCGCGTTCGCCACGGCGCGGTCCAGCGGTTCGATGGCGTTGGCGAGCAGCCGGTAGCTCTCGCCCTCCGCCCGCGCATCGGCCGTCACCAGCAACGGCTGGCCGCTCTCGATCAGCTCCCGGCTGGTCGCCAGGATTTCCGAGAACAGCGTCACCTCGAACACGCCGGCGCGGTCGGTCAGCGTGACGAACGCGAAGCGGTTGCCGGATTTCGACATGCGTTCCTGCTTGCTGACCAGATTGCCGGCCAGCTTCACCCGCTTGGAGCCGCCGCTGGCGGCCAGCAAGGGCAGCAGGTTGGCGGATTCGACAACCTCGATGCGTTGCAGCGAGGTGCCGTAGGCATCCAGCGGATGCGCCGAGAGATAGAAGCCCAGCGCATCGAACTCGTATTGCAGCTTCTCCATGATCGGCCAGTCCGGGCGCTCGCGCAGCGGAATGGTCGGGGTCTCGTTGGCGGCACCGGCGAACAGGCTGACCTGGCTGCTGGTGCGGTCCTGCGCCGCGGCACTGGCATGGCGCAACAGGGTTTCCAGCCCCTCATAAAGTTTGGCGCGATTCTTCTCCAGCCCGTCAAAGGCACCGGAGGCGACCAGATTTTCCAGCTGCCGCTTGTTCAGGCTGCGCGGGTCGGCGCGCTGCGCGAAATCCCCAAGGCTTTTGAAGGGGCCGGCCTGCCGCCGTTCCTCCACCACCAGCCCCATCGCCTGCGCGCCGACATTCTTCACCGCCGCCAGGGCGTAGCGGATGGCCCCCTTGTCTTCCGGCTTCGCGCGCTCGACCGAGAACACCACCTCGGAACGGTTGATGTCCGGCGGCAGCAGGCCGATGTCGAGGCGCTGCAATTCCTGGCGGAACACATTCAGCTTGTCGGTGTTGCCCATGTCGAAGGTCATCGAGGCGGCGAGGAATTCGACCGGGTAATTCGCCTTCAGATAGGCCGTCTGGTAGGCAACCAGCGCATAGGCCGCCGCATGGCTCTTGTTAAAGCCGTAGCCGGCGAATTTCGCCACCTGATCGAAGATGTCCGAAGCCTTGTTGGCCGGCACGCCGCGTTCCACCGCGCCATCGACGAACAGCTTGCGCTGGTCGTCCATCTCCTCCTTGATCTTCTTGCCCATGGCGCGGCGCAGCAGGTCGGCACTGCCCAGGCTGTAGCCCGACAGCACCTGGGCGATCTGCATCACCTGTTCCTGGTAGATCATGATCCCGTAGGTCTCGTTCAGGATCGTTTCCAGGCTGGGATAGAGATAGTCCGGCGCTTCCTTCCCATGCTTGCGGTTGATGTAGCTGGGGATGTTGTCCATCGGGCCGGGGCGGTACAGCGCCACGACCGCGATGATGTCCTCGAACCGGTCGGGCTGAAGCTTGCGCAGCACGTCGCGCATGCCCGAACTTTCAAGCTGGAACACGCCGGTCGCATCGCCGCGGCTCAGCATCTTGAATGTCTTCGCATCCTCCAGCGGGATCGTCGCCAGGTCGATCTCCACGCCGCGCGCGCGGATCAGCCGCTCCGCCATCGCCAGGACGGAGAGCGTCTTCAGCCCAAGGAAGTCGAACTTAACCAGCCCCGCCGATTCGACATATTTCATGTTGAACTGGGTGACCGGCATGTCGGAGCGCGGATCGCGGTACAGCGGCACCAGCTCGTCCAGCGGCCGGTCGCCGATCACCACGCCGGCGGCATGGGTGGAGGCGTGGCGGTACAGCCCTTCCAGCTTCAGCCCCATGGAGATCATCTGGCCGACGGTCTGGTCCTCGTCGCGCTGGCGCTGCAGTTCCGGCTCGCCGGCAATGGCCTCGGCCAGCGTTACCGGGTTGGCTGGATTGTTCGGCACCAGCTTGCAGATACGGTCCACCTGGCCATAGGGCAATTGCAGGACCCGCCCGACATCGCGCAGCACCGCGCGGGCCTGCAGCTTACCGAAGGTGATGATCTGCGCGACCTTGTCGGTGCCGTATTTGCGCTGCACGTAGCGGATGACCTCGTCACGCCGCTCCTGACAGAAATCGATATCGAAGTCAGGCATGGAGACACGTTCGGGATTCAGGAACCGCTCGAACAGCAGGTTCCAGCGCAACGGGTCAAGATCGGTGATGGTCAGCGCCCAGGCGACCACCGAACCGGCACCCGAACCGCGGCCCGGCCCGACCGGAATCCCCTCGTCCTTCGCCCATTGGATGAAGTCGGCGACGATCAGGAAGTAGCCCGGAAAGCCCATCTGGTTGATCACGTTCAGCTCGAAATCGAGCCGTTCGCGATAGGGTTTCGCCGCCGCCTCGCGGGCCGCCTCGTCCATCTCCGGCGTGAAGACATGCACCGGCAGCCGCCGGTCCAGCCCGGCCATGGCCTGCACGCGCAGTTCGCTGGCCTCGTCCCGGCCCTCGCCGGTATCGTAGGGCGGCAGGATTGGCGCGATCTTCTCCGGAAAATAGGCGCAGCGGCGGGCGATCTGAACGGTGTTATCGACAGCCTCCGGCAGATCGGCGAACAGCGCGCGCATCTCGGCGGCTGATTTGAAGCGATGCTCCGGCGTCAGGCGGCGGCGCTTCTCCTCGACGACATAGGTGCCCTCGGCGATGCACAGCAAGGCATCATGCGCCTCGTACATCGCCTCATTGGCAAAGAAGCAGTCGTTGGTGGCGACCAGCGGCAGATCCTGCGCATAGGCAAGTTCCAGCAAGGCCCCTTCGATGCGGCGCTCGGCATTCAGTCCATGGCGCATCAGCTCGACATAGAGCCGGCCGGGGAAGAGTTCCGCCAGCCGCTTCATCAACGCGGTCGCGGCGTCGCGCTGGCTTTCCAGCAGCAACCGGCCGACCGGCCCCGCCGGGCCGCCGGTGAAACACAGCAGTCCGGCATTGTGGGCCTCCAGATCGGCGAAGGCGATCTGTGGCAGTTCGCCGGTCGGCGTCTCCAGGAAGGATTTGCTGACCAGCTTCATCAGGTTGCGGTAGCCGGCCTCTTCCTGCACCAGCAGCACCAGCTGGTCGGGCGGCGGTGTCGTGTGGCCGTTGCCATTGCCGTTTGGCATACGGGGATCGACCTTCTGCTCACGGCGCAGATTGACCTGGCAGCCGATGATCGGCTGCACGCCCGCCCCGGTCGCGGCGCCGGCAAACTCCAGCGCGCCGAACATGTTGGCGGTGTCGGTGACGGCCACGGCCGGCATCCGGTGCTCCTGGCAGAGCCCCACCAGTTCCTTGATTTTCAGCGCGCCTTCCGACAGCGAATAGGCGGAATGGACGCGCAGATGGACGAAATCGGCATGACTGGACATGGAGACATGATTCCACGCCAGCGCGCCCCGGTCATCCGGAACAGGATGCGAACATATAGGTTATCCCCAGAAGCCGCATACCAGATATTGCTGTTTTTAGTGCCAACCGATCATCGGCAGTTGTGGCGGCGGCATGATCGCCAGGGGTAGTCGCGCAGCCGGCGGCCTGTACGGAACCAGCGCCAGATTCTGTGGCTGGTACGGCACCAGCGCCATCTGTTGCGGGCCTTGTGGTGGCGCGACATAAGGGACCATCTGGCCGTTGCCCGGCGCTTGGTACGGCACGAGGGCCATTTGCTGTGGCACCTGAGGCGGCGGCTGGTAGAGGACAAGTTGATGTCCTTGTGGCAGGGCAAGTTGGTTACGCAGACCGCCACCATGTCCGAATCGCGTGCCAAGACCATAGGCCGTTCTAAAGCGATTTTCTGAAGAATTCGGCCCGGCGATGGTCCGATATTCCTCCGCATTGTTGAAAGCTGGAATCGGTGCCGGACCGGAGCGTGACCTGCCACGCATGATACGTTTGGCATGCAGTAACTCGTGCGCCAACGTCAGGAACAAAGGCGTAGTCAAGGGTTGTCCGGTCGTAGCGTTGACGGCAAACGCTCCGGAATCGTCAAGATTGGGATCGATTGCAACGATCGCGGCGGAGCCTTGCGGCACGCCGCCATTCAACGGCGGCAGCGTCCCCCCATTTAGGTCCATATTGGCGCGCGCGCCAACAACAGCGCCGATATAGGCATTAACATCGAATCCATTCTGCCTAATAAACGGCACAGGATCGGCGAAAGTTAGCCCAGGAGAATTACCGCCATGTACGGGGGGCGGCAGAATAGGCGGATTCCCAACCTGGAACCCCCTTGCCCCCGGTTGCGTCTGGCGGTTGAGAGCGACCTGCTGCTGCATCAGGGTCAACGCCTGCTGCGTCCGTGGCGTCAACGGCACCAGTCGAACCGTTTGCGGACTGTTCAACAGCTTGCGGATCAGCTTTCGCCCTTCCGGCGTCTCTAACAGCACCGCAAGGCTGCTTAGCATGCGGGCACGAAAATTCGGTACGGTCTGTCGGACTCCGGTTTGAATCAAACGGCCGTAATCCGTCGCGTCAATGATCACCCTCCCCTGACCGCCTACAAGCATTCCCCATAGTTGCTGTGCCTCGCCATTCCCGTCGTTAAGTGCATAGATTTGATCTGTCGCGCCGGTGGTCGCGATGATCCGCTGATGCTCGGCACGAACCTGGTCCAATAGGTCGAGCAAAATGTCACGGTCCATATGCTGAATGTTTGTTACCAGCCAGCGATGCAGCGAATCGCGAATCTGGCTCAGCATCTGCAGCCGCTGATAGGTGGGAATTCTTGCGCAGAAGCGATTGTAACGCGTGACCAATCCAACGATGGCCGTCAGTGACTGCGACTGGCCATTTAAGGCAGCAAAACCGCCAGGAGCGTTAATCTGGCGTTGGAGGACCCCAGGCCGGCCCGTCCTGCTGAGCATGCGCAGCATGATCCTGCTCCCTGACTTTCCGACAGGGTAGCAAGGGCTGTGATTTAATGCACGCTATAAGTGTATCTAGCGGCTGTATTCCACAACCAGCCCGTCGCGCATTTCCAGAATGCGGTCCATTCGGGCTGCGAGGTCGAGATTGTGGGTGGCGATCAGCGCACCCAGCCTAACCGCCCGGCAGATCCGCGTCAGATGGGCGAACACGTCCTCGGCGGTGTGCGGGTCGAGATTGCCGGTCGGTTCGTCGGCCAGCAGCAGCTTCGGCACGTTGGCCATGGCGCGCACGATGGCGACCCGCTGTTGTTCGCCACCGGACAGCCGCGCCGGACGGTGATCCTCGCGCTCGGCCAGCCCGACCATGGCCAGCAGCTCGTGCGCCCTGTCCACCGCCTCCTTGCGGCTGAGGCCGGCGATAAGCTGCGGCAGCACGACATTCTCCAGCGCGGAGAATTCCGGCAGCAGGTGATGGAACTGATAGACGAAACCGATCGAGTGGCGGCGCATCTCGGTGCGCGCAGCGTCGCCCATGCGCCCGCAGGAATGGCCGCCGATCAGCACCTCGCCGGAGGTTGGGCGTTCCAGCAGGCCGGCGATCTGCAGCAGCGTCGATTTGCCGGCGCCGGACGGCCCGACCAGCGCCACCATCTCCCCCGGCTGCACCGTAAGATTGACGCCGCGCAGCACCTCAAGCGGTCGCCCGGCCTGCTCGAACCGGCGGATTACTCCATTCAGCGCCAGAGCCGGCATATCGGCAGCGGCCTCACTCATAGCGCAGGGCCTCCACCGGGTCCTGCCGCGCCGCGCGCCAGGCCGGATAGATCGTCGCCAGGAAGGACAGGATCAGCGCCATCAGCACCACGGTGACCACCTCGCCGCTATCCACCTTCGCCGGCAGGCGCGACAGGAAATAGATCTCCGCCGAGAACAGCTCGGTCCCGGTCAGGAACTCGACGCCCTTCCGGATGCTCTCGATGTTCAGGCAGAACACCAGCCCCAGCACGAAGCCGGCCAGCGTGCCGACCACGCCGATGGAGGCCCCCGTCATGAAGAAGATGCGCATGATCATGCCCTTGGACGCGCCCATGGTGCGCAGCACGGCGATGTCCCTGCCCTTGTCCTTCACCAGCATGATCATGCTGGAGATGATGTTGAAGGCGGCCACCAGGATGATCAGCGTCAGGATCAGGAACATGACGTTGCGTTCCACCTGGATCGCAGTGAAGAAGCTGGAATTGGCCTGCTGCCAGTCATACAGCCGCTTGCCCGGCCCGATGGCGGTGGAGATCGCCTCGCGGATGTCGCGCACCGCGTCCGGATCGTCGAGCAATATATCGATGCCGGTCACTGCGTCGCCCAGCCGGAAGAAGGTCTGCGCCGCGTCCATCGGCATATAGACGAAACTGTTGTCGTATTCGTACATGCCGACCTCGAACAGGGCGGCGATCTTGTAGGATTTCAATCGCGGGATCGAGCCGAAGGCGGTCGGGTTCGATTGCGGGCTGATCAGGGTGATCTGGTTGCCGACCGTCAGATTCATGCGCTGCGCCATGCGCGTGCCGATCATCACCGCGTCATTGCCCTCGAACGCGTCAAGCGATCCCGCCATGATGGCGTCCGACAGCAGCGCGCGGCGCTGCACATCCTCGCGCCGCATGCCCTTCACCAGCGCGCCGGAGGCCACGCCATTGGCGGTCGCCATCACCTGCCCCTCGACCTGCGGGAAGGCCATCGCCACGCCCTCGACCAGCCGCACTTGATCGACCATGCCGGCATAGCCGGGCAGCGGCCCCTGCTGCGCGAAGATCGTCAGATGGCCGTTCACACCGAGGATGCGGCCCAGCAGCTCCGCCCGGAAGCCGTTCATCACCGACATGACGATGATCAGCGTCGCCACGCCAAGCGCAATGCCCAGCAGCGAGAACCCCGCGATGACCGAGATGAACCCCTCCTGCCGGCGCGCGCGCAGATAGCGGAAGGCGACCATGCGCTCAAAGGCGGAGAAGATCATACGGACGGCCTCAACCGATCAGCTTCGACAGGGCGGAATCGATGGAGAGTTCCTGCTTCTCGCCGGTGCGGCGATTCTTGATCTCGACGACGCCGTTCTGGATGCCGCGCGGACCGACAATGAGCTGCCAGGGCAGGCCGATGAGGTCCATGGTGGCGAGCTTCGGGCCCGGCCGGTCGTCGCGGTCGTCATACAGTACCTCGACGCCGGCGGCGTTCAGCTTGGCATAGAGATCGTCGCACACGCGGGTGCAGTCGGCATCGCCGGCCTTCAGATTGACCAGCCCGACCTTGAAGGGCGCCACCGATTCCGGCCAGATGATGCCGGCCTCGTCATGGCTGGCCTCGATGATGCCGCCAACCAGACGCGACACGCCAATGCCGTAGCTGCCCATATGCACCGGGCCGGTCGAGCCGTCGGGCATCTGCACCTCGGCCTTAAGCGGCTCGGAATATTTGCTGGCGAAATAGAAGATGTGGCCGACCTCGATGCCGCGCGTCTCGATCAGCTCGGCAGCCGGCACCGGGCAGTCCGCCGGCACATGCTTCTCGTCGGTGGCGGCGTACAGGCTGGTGAACTTGTCCACCACCGGCTGCAGGTCGCCCTCGAAATCCACCTCAATGCCGGAAATGCCGAGATCCATCCAGCCCTTGTGGCAGAACACCTGGCTCTCGCCGGTTTCCGCCAGGATGATGAATTCATGGCTCATGTCGCCGCCGATCGGGCCGGTGTCGGCCGCCATCGGGATCGCCTTCAGCCCCAGCCGGTCGAAGGTGCGCAAATAGGCCACGAACATCTTGTTGTAGGCGCGCTTGGCGCCCTCGTAATCGACATCGAAGGAATAGGCGTCCTTCATCAGGAACTCGCGCCCGCGCATCACGCCGAAGCGCGGTCGCACTTCGTCGCGGAACTTCCACTGGATATGGTAGAGCATGCGCGGCAGGTCCTTGTAGGACCGCACCGAGGAGCGGAAGATCTCGGTGATCTGCTCCTCGTTGGTCGGGCCGTACAGCATCTCGCGGTCGTGCCGGTCCTTGATGCGCAGCATTTCCTTGCCATAGCCGTCATAGCGCCCGCTCTGGCGCCACAGATCGGCCGACTGGATGGTCGGCATCAGCATTTCCTGCGCGCCGGCGGCGTCCTGCTCCTCACGCACCACCTGTTCGATCTTCTGCAAGACCCGGAAGCCCAGCGGCAGCCATGAATAGATGCCGGCGCTGGCCTGGCGCACCATGCCGGCGCGCAGCATCAGCCGGTGCGAGGCGATCTGCGCCTCTGCGGGCGTCTCTTTCAGGATCGGCAGAAAATAGGCGGAAAGACGCATGGAATTCCCCAAGGCTTGAAGACGGTGTCTAGGTGCCCGCCGATTATGGCATGGCGGCGGCAGACTTTAGGGAAAGCGCGGGGGGATGTCTATGTGGGGCGGTGGGGAAGGATTACGGTTTCGGTAATCGCAAGGGTCTGACATACCCTTTGGCATGATTCGGGCGAGGGTAGTTACTGTTTAGTGTCCGTCCGGGGAGTTTGTGAGTCGACAGAGTCGGTTGGCGATTCCGGCTTGCGGGGCTGGAATCGGCTGTGAT